>JAGQQS010001108.1 GCA_020426105.1 Planctomycetaceae bacterium | reverse complement strand
TGGAACAGCCTCGAAACAAATTCGGGTTACGATTATACGCGTTCCGGAAACCCAACTCGCGCAGCGCTGGAAGAAAACATCATGGCGCTCGAAGGAGGTGTCGGATGTGTGGCGACTTCGACCGGAATGTCTGCCACTCATTGCGCAATGGCGTTGTTTTCACCAGGTGACCATATCGTGGCTCCGCTGGACCTATACGGAGGTTCATTCCGTTTGTTCGATAAGTTCCTGTCGGAGAAGGGCCTGTCTTTCTCCTTTGTGGACATGACGGACCACAAGCAACTGGCCGATGCCTTTACGCCCCGGACTAAAGGCGTCTGGATCGAAACGCCCAGCAACCCCCTGCTTAAAGTGATCGACCTGAATTTTGTGGCGGGACTGGCGAAACAGCACAACGCCATCACCTTGTGCGACAACACTTTTATGTCGCCTTATCTTCAGCGGCCGTTTGAGTTCGGCATCGATATCGTGATGCATTCGACAACAAAATACATTAATGGTCATTCCGATGTCGTGGGCGGATGTGTCGTTTCCAGAACAAAAGAGCATGCGGAGCGAATTGCATGGATCTGTAACGCGCTGGGACTTGCCTGTTCCCCCTTCGATGCGTGGCTCGTCCTGCGCGGCGTCAAAACACTTGGCTGCCGAATGGACGCGCAACAGACCAGCGCCATGAAAATCGCGCGATTTCTGGAAAGTCATCCGCTGATCGAAAAAGTCTACTATCCTGGCCTCGAATCACATCCACAGCACGCGCTCGCAAGTTCTCAGCAACGCGGCTTCGGCGCCATGTTGTCGTTTGACACAAAAGACGGGCGGACATCTGCGGAACGAGTCTGCATGAAGACGAAGCTCTTCGATGTTTGCGTGTCGCTGGGGGGAGTCGAATCGCTGATTTCATTCCCCGTGACGATGAGTCACGCTGCCATGACAGCGGAAGCCCGCGCCCGGGCAGGGATCACCGACAAGACCGTGCGGGTTTCTGTCGGACTCGAGCACGCCGATGATCTGATCGCCGACCTGAAACAGGCCCTCGAAGGGTAATCCGCAGGCAACTCTTACCCGTCGCCCGACCATGGAGGCTTTCCACTGACTGAGCCACACACAGCATTCGCGGTCATCGCCCGGACCCTGAGCGAATCCGGCGTGCGGTATGTCTTTGGTCAACCTGGCGGTGAGGTCGTGGACCTGATCCAGGCCTTACATGCCCATGGAATTGAATTTATTCTGACGGGCCATGAATCCACGGCCGCTTTTATGGCAGGCACGACCGGGAGACTCACCGGAGTTCCCGGCGTCTGTCTTGCAACGCTTGGTCCCGGCGCGTGCAACCTGGTGCTCGGCGTGGCCAGCGCATTTCTCGACCGCGATCCTCTGCTTGCATTTTCTGCCCGAACCGCCACCAGTCGTATTCGAATCAGCAACAAACAGAACATTCCGCTGAATGACGTATTTACGCCAATCTGCAAATGGTCCGTCGCTATGGACGGCGCTGCTTCATCACAAATCATTCGTGACGCGCTTGAGATTGCCTGCACTCCGCCGCGCGGGCCGGTGTATCTTTCGGTACCTTCCGATCTGGCTGGAGTCCATGACGAGCCCGATCTATCGGGGCCTTTGCCGCCGCCGCCGCAACCACAATTGAATGAAGAATCATTCAATGCGATCGTGACGACACTGAATGCGGCCCGCAAACCGCTGGGTGTTATTGGTATCGCGATGAACGCCTCGCGCGACTACATGGCTGTGAGGCGCTTCTTTGAAGCCACAGCGATTCCGTACGTGATCACCAGTCAGGCAAAAGGAATCGGAGATTCAAACGGGAAGTATTTCCTGGGCAACGTGCTCTCCACGGCAGGCGAGTTTCCCATCACGCGGTGGCTGCAGGAAAGCGACTGTATCCTCGGGGTCGGTTTCGATCCGGTTGAATCTTCTCGCGCATGGCACTTCGAAGCGCCCGTCTGCTCGATCGCAGATGGACCAACTGGCTTCGATCAGTATCAACCGCAGCTTGAGTGCATTGGCAATGTCGGGGTTCTGGTTGATCGACTCCGCGAGACATACTGCGGCAGTATCGACTGGAAGGACGCAGCGATCGCCGACCTGCGGCGCGAGGTGGATGATTCAATCCGCCCGGACGTGTCCTGTACGGAAATTGGTGTTTCACCCTATCACCTGATTGTCCAGTTACGCTCACTGCTGCCTGAGAACGCGATCGTCACCGGCGACGTGGGCGCCCATAAATTTGTCCTCGGCCAGAAGTGGACAGCGCCGCGACCGGGCACGTTTCTAATTTCCAACGGTCTGTCGTCGATGGGATACGGACCTGCTTCCGCCATCGCTGCGGCAATGATTTGCCCCGATCAACCGGTCGTCTGTATCACTGGAGACGGCGCCTTTGCGATGATGGTGCAGGAACTGGAAACAGTACGTCGAATTGGCGCCGCACCGTTGTTTGTGGTTCTGTGTGACAAATCACTGTCAATCATTAAACAGGCACAGTTGGCGAAAAGACTTCCACCCCGCGGCGTCGACTTTCTGCCAGTTGACTGGGCGCGCGTCGCTGAGGGTTTTGGTGTGCGCGGAGAGTCGGCAGGAACTCTGGACGAGGTTCAGATCTATGTTGAGTCCTGGTTGCGCCAACGCGAGCCAATGGTCCTGGCCGTCGCACTGGACGAAACATTGTACAAAGGTCTCCGCTACGGTTAGCAGGGAAATCATAACCTTTGTGCGATGGAGCGAGCGGCATGGCGCTAGTCGCAGGAGACGCGGCGTTCAACCGAGTGCTTTGACGTTTGACCCGACTCGAAGAGGAGGTTCCAGACCACTCCGCTTCCTCTTCGAGTCGGGGCAGACGATGGAATCAACACCCATCTTAGTCCGCGGCGCTCACGGTCAATTCCTTTATTCAACGCCATGTGTCCGTCCATCGAAGGGAACGGCTTCAGCGGGAGTTACAGGTCCTACCACCGGCAGCGGCCATGGTTTCATCGCGGGGGCGATAAGCGATCAGCATCTCCCCCAGCCACTCGTTGCGAGCATCCTCGGTCATGCAGTTCAGAGCCGTTTGAAATCGTCCTTCAGCCATGGCTTCACGAAAGGCTTCCACGGCGGCTTGAGGCGAGGCCCCGTTTTTGCGTTCCTGCGA
>JAGQQS010001107.1:348-4355 GCA_020426105.1 Planctomycetaceae bacterium | reverse complement strand
CTTTGTTGGAAGTCGTGCGACTTCTTCGGCAGATGAATCGGACGATACCAACGATCAGCAAACTACAGAAAGCTACGAACAAACCGGCGGCTGGCGAGTGATTTACGATCGAGGCTGGTTGCTGGTGGAATCGGCGTGGATGACTGTCTTGTTGTCGGTGGTCTCGATGCCTCTGGCGATTTCAATTGGGCTGATGATGGCACTCGCCAGAATGTACGGGGCATGGTTTCTGCGGATACCGGCAACGATATATGTGGAACTGGTTCGCGGTACGCCGCTGGTGCTTCAGTTGTATTTGATTTACTTTCTGCTTCCCAGGTTGCTGGACATTTTGTTTCCCGGAATGGGACTGAGCATCAACGCATTTACGGCGGCAATCATGGGGCTGGCTGTCAATTATTCAGCTTACGAAGCGGAAATATACAGGGGCGGCATTCAGTCAATACCCCGAGGTCAAATGGAGGCCGCCATTTCTCTGGGAATGTCTCAGTGGCTTGCGCTGCGTCGAGTCATTATTCCGCAGGCAACTCGGTTGTGTCTTCCGCCCATGACCAACGACTTCATCGCATTGTTCAAGGACACGGCGGTTTGCTCGGTGATTACAGTCGTTGAACTATCGAAGCAATACTACATCCAGGCACGCAGTGCTGGCGCGATTGTTGAACTTGGGTTACTGACTGCCCTGCTCTACCTTGCCATGAGTTACCCACTGTCTGTGTTGACATCTCGACTGGAAAAGAATCTGAGCAAGGAGCGACGCGGATGATTGAACTGACGGGCATTGTTAAGCGATATCAACAGCACGAAGTGCTGCGAGGGGTGAGTTTGAATGTTGCTGATGGTGAAGTCTGTGTGCTGTTGGGCCCATCAGGCGGCGGCAAGAGCACTTTGCTTCGGACGATCAACGGGCTGGAGACCTTTGACTCCGGAACGATAAGAGTAAACGACATTTTGCTTGGTTCGACGCCCGGCCCTGAACGTGATTCTGCTTTGCAGAAGATTCGCCAGCGTGTTGGAATGGTGTTTCAGCAATTCAACCTGTTTCCTCATCGCACAGTGCTGGAAAACGTAATTGAAGGGCCGATTTATGTGTTAAAACAGTCTCGTGATCAGGCCATCGCAAACGCAAAGAGGCTGCTTGAGCGTGTCGGCATGCTGGAAAAAGCGGAGGTCCGTCCCGGGTCATTGTCTGGCGGCCAGCAGCAAAGAGTTGCCATTGCTCGAACGCTGGCCATGAACCCGGAGGCCGTTCTGTTTGATGAGCCCACTAGTGCGCTCGATCCGCGAACAACTGCTGAGGTGATCAGTGTGATGACAGATTTGGCGTCTGCGGGCCAGCGAATGATTGTTGTGACTCACGCGATGTCGTTTGCAAGAACTGTGGCACATAGGGTGCACATATTGCATGCCGGCCGAATTGCCGAATCCGGAACTCCTGAACAGATATTTGAAGATCCAAAGGAATCGATTACTCAGGAGTTTTTGTCTGAGGTCAGCCGTGGGAATTAGTAGTTCCTGATTTCCTTTCACCAGTAGAATTGTTTGTGTACGCGGCTTCGATTTGCCGACGGTGGGACAGAATCCCGACGAAATGGTCGATTGAAGGACTGCAACATGTTTGGTTTCGAGTGCCGGACGCTGGTCACGGATCAACGAAACTTCTTGATATTTTGACGTTTTGATGCATCAACAGGGTTAGAGAAATGGCAAAGACGAATCGCAAGTTGAACAAAGCCAACCACGGTCGCCGACCTGCAAGCTCAAAAGCCCGCAAGGCTAAGCGTGCCCATATTAAGTTGTCACGATAAGTGACAGTTCGTCTGTAGGCCGCGGGTTATGTCCGTGTGGCTGGTCATGTAGTGGACAAAAACGCCTGTCATTCACGGACAGGCGTTTTTTCATTGTCCCTCAGATTTCCAGCTGTCGGGTTTAAGTGTGTGTGAAGACGGCAGACGTGAAGCTTCTTGAGTCCCTTCTGGCAACGGCAGGAAATACATTCTGTCGGTTACCGAAACTTTTTGGCTCAACTCGACGCGGTTTGCCGTCCGAGTATACTCCCGAAATGCATTGATTTCGGCATTTTTTGCCGGTTTGAATTGATCCGGATGCGTTCGTCTGAACGTCAGAGGATTCTTGGCGAAGGCCTTGCACGGAAAGTAGAGTTCCATGCCAGATATGGTTGCTCAGTTGTCCATTCACCAAAAGCTGTCCAAGCTGGCAGCAAATCTCTGGTGGAGTTGGGATCCGGAAGTTACAGAGTTGTTTCGACTCATTGACCGCGAACTGTTCGACAAACTGAATCACAATCCTGTCCTGTTGCTGAAAGAATACACCCCCGATCGACTTGAAGAACGAGCGCGCGAAGCCGTGTTGCATTCCAGAATTCACTGGGCCTACCGGCGGTTCCGTGAGTACCTCGAATCAAGCACGAGTTGGGGAACAACGCACGCCGCAATCCTTGGGCAGGGACCAGTGGCCTATTTTTCGGCCGAGTTTGGGCTGCACGAGTCATTGCCAATCTATTCAGGCGGCCTCGGCGTATTGGCAGGTGACCATCTGAAGAGTGCATCAGATCTTGGATTGCCGCTGGTTGGGGTTGGTCTGTTTTACCACGAAGGCTACTTCGCTCAGGCTATCAATAAAGAAGGCTGGCAGCAGGAGAGTTATCCACCGTTGACAGCCGAATCGCTGCCCTTGACGGTCGTCGAAAATGCTGTCGGGCCAATTATCATCTCAGTCGAAACACGCAGTGCCAACATCTACGCTCGCGTCCTGCATCTGGCAGTTGGTCGAATCAACCTGTATCTGCTGGATACCGACATTCCGATGAATTCGCCTGAAGACAGAAAGCTTACAAGTCGACTCTACGGCGGCGATCAGCGAACCCGAATTCGTCAGGAGTTGATGCTTGGCGTTGGCGGCGTTCGGGCATTGAAGGCTCTGGGGATTCTGCCCAACGTGATTCATATGAACGAAGGCCATTCTGCATTTGCTCCGCTGGAAGTTATCCGGCAACGAATGCAGGAAGACGGTCTGTCATTTGAGCGCGCCATGCAGGACACGGCAGCTCGTTGTACGTTTACAACTCATACACCTGTCCCGGCGGGGCACGATCGATTCGATGAGCCGCTGATTGAAGAACATCTCGGCCCGCTTGGAGATGCACTGGGACTGAATATTCAGGGGCTCATGGGACTGGGCCGCGTTGATCCGCAGCATGCCAATGAATCATTTTGTATGACCGTGCTGGCATTGAAACTGTGCCGCATTGCCAACGGTGTTTCCAGTCTGCATGGGGTCGTCAGTCGCGCGATGTGGGCGAGTCTGTGGCCGTGGCGAAGTGCTGCCGAAATCCCAATCGGTCACATCACGAACGGTGTCCACGTTCCTACCTGGCTGGCCGGGCAGATGCGCGTGCTGTATGACCGTGTACTGCCGGAAAAATGGTATCAAAGGTCGGGCGAAGCAGATATCTGGCGAAGTTTTGAAAGCATTACTCCGGGTGAATTGTGGGAAGTCCATGCGTCTTTGAAGAACCGATTGATCAGCTATACACGACTGCAGGCCGCAGAACAGGCCCGACGCCGAGGCGAAAGTTCATCTGTCATTAGTGATATGGAGCGCATGTTCGATCCGCAGGCCCTGACGATCGGATTCGCACGGCGTTTCGCCCCGTACAAGCGGGCCGATCTGATTCTGAAGGATCTGGATTTTCTGGCAAGACTGATTACTGATGCAGACCGACCCTTGCAGTTTATTTTTGCCGGTAAAGCGCATCCGGCCGATGAAACCGGCAAGCAGATCCTGCAACAGATCTTTCGACTGACACGCCAGGAGCCATTTCGCGGCCGAGTACTGATCCTCGAAAACTATTCAATCGCGATGGGAAGAATTCTGGTTCAGGGCGTAGATGTGTGGCTTAACAATCCGCGTCGCCCACTCGAGGCGTCGGGGACGAGTGGTCAGAAAGTTGTCCTGAACGGAGGACTGAATTGCTCGGTGCTCGA
>JAGQQS010001107.1:0-288 GCA_020426105.1 Planctomycetaceae bacterium | reverse complement strand
CCACGCCAATCAGGAAATCCAGGATGCACGCGACAGCGAAGATCTCTATCGCGTGCTGACGGAGAGCGTCATTCCACTCTTCTACGAACGCGACGTCGATCACCTTCCGCAGGCGTGGATCGCCCACATGAAGCGTGCCATCCGCACTCTGGGCTGGCGTTTCAATGCCGATCGAATGGTCATGGACTACGCCACACATTCATACGTCCCGGCTGCCGGTGGCCTGAGTTGCTCGATCGTGCCGATGCCGTAGTCTTGTGACACGTTCAGCAACGACGCGTTCAGCAA
>JAGQQS010001106.1 GCA_020426105.1 Planctomycetaceae bacterium | reverse complement strand
ACGGAATCGAGCCCCGGCAACTCCTTGACGTTTTGCGAGATGGAAAACGCATCGCCCAGGTCCGCGTTGTGCTCACTCGAGAGAATCAAAGCGTCGGCCTCGTTGAACCCAGGGAGGACGTTCAGAAAGTGCAGAAAGGCGACGCGGTTCAGGTGCGTGCGTCTCAAAAGCAGGCAGGGAATCGTCTGGAGAGAGCGGTCGCGAATGCATCGCACGGAGACGTCGCAGTGTCGAAATGATTAGTGTTCGATTAGCGAAAATTAGTGTTCCGCGCAGCGAAAGAGAAAACACTCATCAGCACTGATCGCCACTCATCACAACCCGGGAAAACTCGATGACTCTGTGTCGTCCCATGGAGAGGTTGTCGATGCCGGTCGCGAGAGACGTGAGTTATGATCTGTACGATAAGCTCAATGTCTATCGACGAAATGGAGTCTGCGAGTATCTTGTCTGGCGCAAGGAAGATCGCGCGATGGATTGGTTCATCTTAACCAACGGTCGTTTCGAGACGTTGCCTGTCGGCGACGACGGGATTCTTCGGAGTACCGTTCTGCCCGGTTTGTGGCTTGATCCCGCTGCCGTCTTGCGCGGCGATCTTCGGCGTGCACTGGAAGTGCTGAACCAGGGCATCACTGATGCGAGTCATGAGTCGTTTGTGGAAAAGCTGAAGTCGAAGAAGGCCTGACCGCAGGATGCAGATGTCCGGCCCATCGAAGATCGGATGCACCTGCTATGTCAGCGAGATCTTCAAGCCGTCATACGCCGGTTCGATGCCGTCCGGAAGTTCGTTCCGCAGGGAATCATAATCCAGATCGTGCGACATATGTGTGAGATACGCCTGCTTCGGACGCAGCTGACGAATAATCCGCAAGGCGGCATCCACATGCAGATGCGTCGGATGTGGTTCTTTACGCAGGGCGTCGATGATCAAAGTATCCAGCCCGTGCAGCAGTTCTTTCGATTCCGGCGGGATCGTGGACACATCCGTCAGAAACGCGATGTTGCCGATGCGAAATCCGAGGATCGGCAGCTCGCCGTGCTTCAGGCGAATCGGCAGGATTTCCAGACCCAGCAAAGTGAAAGGTTGACCAGGATGGATTCGTTCGAAGCGCAGTTTCGGAGCGGCGAACTGGTGCGCATGTGTGGCCGGATCCGTGAACGCATACGAAAATACCTGCCGGATCTGCGCCTCAACCATCTCTTCACAGTACAACGGCACGGCGGCTTCCATGCGGTACCCAAAGATTCTCAAATCGTCCATTCCCAGGATATGGTCTGCGTGAGCATGTGTAAAGACGGCGGCCTGAACGAGCTGAGCGTTTTCGCGTACCAGTTGCAGTCGCAGTTCCGGGCCCGCATCAATCACGAATTCGCCCTGCGGCCCGCGGATTAATACACCGGTCCGCGTCCTGTGGTTGCGCGGGTTATGTGAACGACACACGGCGCAGTGACAGCCGACGACCGGTACTCCGACACTGGTGCCGGTGCCCATGATGATCATTTCAGCGATCGACGGGTCCGGGTGGTTCATCTATTCAATGAATTCCGCAATGTCGGCCGTCATTTCGAAGGCGCGTCCGGTTTCATTCAGGTCACGCAGCAGAGTGTCCACGTCGCAACTTAGGGGCACGGCCAGACGCAGTACCATTTCGAAGCCGGAGCCTTCCGCGGTTCGCAGCGCATGCATGCCGGTGATGTCGATCCCGCGCAGCGACATGACCTGACTGAGTTTCCGCAGGGCCCCCGGTTCATTCCGGCCGCCCAGTCTGAGACGATACCGTTTGTGCTCGGCTCCGGAAGCATTGCCGGCTGAGAGTTGCACTGACGGATCATGCAGACTGATTTCAATATCAAACGGGCGACCGGCATCCTGTAAGTGATCCCGAATGACCACCTCTTCGATGTTGTCCGGGAATTCGGCGGAAAAGATCATCGTGAAATATCCGCGCACGACCGTTTGACTGGCCTCACGCAGATCGGCGCCCAGTTCTGCCATCGCCTTGGTTACCGCGGAGAGAATTCCTGTGCGGTTACCGGCCGTCATCGTGATGATATATTCTTTGCTCATAGAGCTGTTCTTTCAGCGTCGCGGGGACGTACAAAGTTCGATGACATGCTGGTCCGGATCCACCAGAAAAACCTGTACTGCTCCGTCAGGTCTGAGCTTCGCGTCATCGATCAACGGAATACCTTTTGCCTTCAAAGCTTCGGCGGCAGCATAAGCATCGTCCACTTCAAATGCGAAATGATGATTGCGACCGGACTTGATCAGGACTTCCGCAGGATATCCTGCCGGGCCGCTTTGGTCGTGTTCGCTGATCAGATGGATTAAAGTTGCGCCAGCCTGAAACCAGGCTCCGTCAAAACTGAAGGCGGGACGGGGAACTTCCGTCATGCCGAGGAGTCCCACATAGAACTGACGACTGGCACGCAGGTCACGCACGACCAGTGTCACATGATCAATGTGACGAACGCGAATCTGAAAATCAGCATCGACGGACATTTCCGGACGAATCCCAAATGAAACAGTTTGCACCCTGGTCTTATGAAATGGAGCGAGAATCTGGCGTGCGAAGCACCCTTGGCACCGATGAGCTTCTGGTTTTTGACCCCGTTCAGGCAACGCTGTGAAGCATTCTTAACGCTCAACATTGTCCGTTTCTGCGCTGGCGGAAGTCGTCAGACTTCCGAAGCTGATGATGAAATCAGAATTCTCACGAATTCAGAAACAAATAATGCTTCACAGCGTTACCTTTCAGGAAACCTGACAAAGACCTCGCGGGGTGATTATAACAGGTCTCCCCCGGACATTCTTCTGCGAATCATGTCCGTTTATTTATACCCGATGCAGGCTCAACCGTTTGAAAATCGTGCGGCGGCGGCGGACAATGGGGGAATCATGCCCTGTGCAGGGATTGACCAACTTTCTTCGGAGCCAATGAACATGAAATACTCACGCTGGACGTACTTTTTCCTCGCAGGACTCCTCGTGTCGCCGGCGGGGCACCTGATGGGGGCCGCGACCGCTGCTGAAGCACTGTCCAGCGACAGCAACGCGGAAGAAAAGACAGAGGATGCGTCCAGGAAGAATCAGAAAAAGACGGAAAAGACGGTCGATGTTAAGATCGGGGAACTGGATCTGAAACTTCCGGCATCGTGGAAGCAGTCGGATGCCACTTTGCCGATGCGGCTGGCGACGTTCGACGTACCCGCCAGCAATGGTGACAAAGAAAACGGCGAGTTTGTGATTTCCTCGTTTCCGGGCGGTGGCGGAGGCGTTGATGCCAACATCAGTCGCTGGATCGGCCAGTTCAGCGCCGAAGGCCGCGAAGCAGTCGTACGCCAGGGCAAGGCGGGTGACAATGACTATTTTATCGTGAATATTTCCGGGACCTACATGAAGCCGGTCGGTCCGCCGATCCTGAGGAAAACAAAGGAAACCCCCGGCCAGCGCATGGTCAGCGTGATTCTGAATCTGGAGGGAAAAGGAGTCTATTTTCTGAAACTCACCGGGCCGGATGCCACGATTGCAGCTCAGGTTGACGCGGTTCGTGCGTCTTTTGGGGGCCAGCCGGACGACGAGAAGGCATACGAATTCTAAGGCAAATCAGTATCGCGCAGCGGACATCTGTAGTGAAGTCGGTCCTGTGGCAACTTGCCGATCTTTTATTCGCATCGAGATGTGCGTTGTGCGGTACGACCGATCATGCCGCATCGGTCGTGGGCAGCGCTTACTGTCTCGATTGCATGCATCTGCTTGCGCCGGCACCCGTCAACCGTTGCCAAAAATGTGCCGCAGAAATCGGACCTTATGCAAAATCTGACAAGGGCTGCGTCCATTGTCGGAAACGCAAATTGAAGTTCGAAACGGTCGTGTGTCTTGGAATGTATGCCGGGCCACTCCGTAAATCATTGTTGTCGGCGAAATGGTCGTTTTCAGCCGTGCAGATGAGGTCACTTGCTGCGTTGCTGTCCAGCGCCCGCTTCCATGAGCTCACTGATCGGCCGTTTGACAGGATCGTTCCGATTCCTCAGCACTGGCGACAGCGTCTGGTTCGTAATTTCAATCCGGCATCGGTCATTGCACATGAACTGGCCGCGCGACTGAAGGTCGTCTGTGACGTCCATTCGCTGCGGCGAATATTCCGGACTCGCCCTCAGAAGCGCGTCTCCGTGACGCAGCGTTTTGCAAATCAGTCCGGAGCATTGGCCGTGACTCATCCACCAGCCGTCCAGGGACAACGCATCCTGATTGTCGATGATGTCCTCACCACCGGTGCCACTTGTTCAGAAGCCGCGAGGGTGCTCCGTGCCGCAGGTGCCCGCGCCTGCTCGGTGGCTGTGCTGGCAAGGGTGCTGGATCATTCTGCATAAACGATCACTCTTTATTGCTCTCAGAAAAGGGGTCAGGAACCAATAGCCAAATGGCCCGACGGGTGCTGCGCACTATTGGTTCCGGACCCCTTTTCTGAGCACCTGCGCTTTAGGCCGCACCGCGCCGGGAGTCGGTGTCTTTGTGGGGGCGGACTGAACTGCGTTCCACGATCATGGAGGTGACCTGCCACAGGACTTCTCTGAGTTCTTCGCGTCCTGAATTCAGATGTCGCGCCAGCAGCGCCAGTTCGTCTTTCATGGACATGGCACCGGTATCTGATTCACGCGGCGCGCGGAAGATCTTTTCGTGAATGCGAACGGCATCCTGTTCTGTTTCATAAAAAAGTTCTTCGTAGAGTTTTTCACCAGGTCGCAGACCGGTGTAAACAATATCAATGTCGTCAGGATATCGTTGACCGGACAGGCGGATCATGTCTTTAGCCAGATCAACGATCCGCACGGGTTCACCCATGTCGAGGATCAGGACGTCGCCGGTCCGGCCAATGGCACCCGACTGCAGCACCAGTTGTACAGCTTCCGGTATAGTCATGAAGTAGCGGAGCATTTCGGGATCGGTCACGGTCACCGGGCCGCCTTCTTCAATCTGTCGGCGAAAAGTGGGCACGACACTGCCTGCCGAATTCAGCACATTGCCGAAGCGGACCGTGATAAACCGGGTCTTCGAATAGCTGGCGACCGAATGCAGATATTGTTCGGCAATCAGTTTTGTCGCACCCATCACGTTGGTCGGACGTACCGCCTTGTCGGTGGAGATCATGACAAAACGCTCGACGGAGAATTTGTCCGCGACATCGACCAGCACCTGCGTTCCGAAAATATTATTTCGGACCGCAGCCTGCGGATTGCTTTCCATCAAAGGCACATGCTTGTAGGCGGCTGCGTGAAACACGACCGCCGGTCGATGCAGCATGAAGATCCGCGACATCGCTTCACGATCAGTAATGTCTTCGACGATGAATTCGAGTTGCGGCAACGTTGCCGACTGGTTTTTCTGCAGAGCGAGGAATTCCTGTTCCATCTGAAAAATGCCGAATTCGGACTGGTCCAGCAGGATGATTTTTCGCGGACCGAAATTCAGTAGCTGACGACAGACTTCTGATCCGATGCTGCCGGACGCCCCCGTGACCATAATCACCCGGTTATGTATGAACGTGCGAATGCCGGCCATGTCGAGTTGATTGGGTTCGCGACGGAGCAGGTCATCGATTGTGACTTCACGCATCTTAAGCTCGAAACGCCCCGCCGGAATCTCGTCAATTGACGGAACGAGATGCGCATCGACACCGTTGAGCAGGCACACCTGACTCACTTCCCGAACTTCACGCCCCGAAAAGCGGGACGGCATCAGCAGTACTTCTGCCCGTGTTTTTTTGATAATGGCTTCCAGCCCCTGTGATCCATCGTAGACAGGTACGCCGGCGATAACGGAGTTGGGGATCAGATTCCGTGGTGAAACAATACCGACAACACGCAACTTTGAAGAACTCGTCTGGATCGATGTGGTCATGGCCGCCGATTCAGAACCATTGGCATAGATCAGGGTTCGGGACGCATTGATATTTCGTTTCCTGTTCCGCAGTTTGCGAACGCCATGCGCCATGATTCGCGCGGCCGCGATGGCCCCGGCAGAGATCAACGTGTCCATCGCGATGATGCTGCGCGGAATCTGGGGCATGGTTTCACGTGCCATCTGTAACGCAGCAATCAGGATTCCGCTGAACAGACAGATCCCGGCAGACCACGCAACGTCATAGATCGTGGAATACCGCATCCGCCGCCGCCAGTCGCGCGAAAATAACACAACGGTGATCTTCAGCAACACCAGAATCAGGACGCTGTCGCGAAAAATGGCCTGAACATCTTCGGTCAGGGCAAAGTCAAACCGAAGCAGCAACGCGCAAAACAGCGACGCTGCGAAGATGACTGCGTAACAGCAGACGGCAATGCCCAGTCGCGTCATGACAGGTAACCATCAATTGAAGGAGAGATGAAGAGACGTGCAGCAGAAGGGATTGAGAACGCTGCGAGGTGAGATCAAAGAGGTTGGGCGTCTGAGAATTGCCGAATGGCAAAAACTTCAGAATGGAGGGAGGCAGGAACCGGCAGTTTCCATCACCCTGCAGGTGACGGACTCAGTTGACTCCTTATCCCGGTTTGAAAATCGAGCGAAAATGAACGGCTGAGAACCGTTCGAACGCTGGTTCAACATAAAATCCAAAAAGATGAGATCGGCGGAGTTTGCCGAAACCTGCGATTTGTGTCCAGACCAGTTCCGGGAACAATCACAACGGGCGAATCTGTGTTTTTGTGGTT
>JAGQQS010000071.1 GCA_020426105.1 Planctomycetaceae bacterium | reverse complement strand
CCGGCACGCATTCCGGCACGCAACAGGTTACAAAGAAGACCATTCTGGGTTGCGCTGCTCCGCATCGACCTCTGGCTGTGTTGTGAAACCCGTTCCGGGTTCAATCGCACAGTATTTCCGCGAGAACATACTTCACAGCATTGCCCGTGGGGCGTAAAACACGGATGTAGCAACCTGTTCGAAGTCCCAACAACTTTGTGAATCCGCCCCCACAAAAGAGTTTGCGGGGCAATGATGTCGCACGAACGTTTGGGGAAAAATCCGCACGACAACGCCTCCTGACCCTTTGGATTACAATCAATGACGCATGAGGCTCCGTTTGCGGAACTGGAAATTGAAGGGGCAGAAACATCCTGTTCCTACCTGCCGGGACAAACGGCCAGAATGATGTACCGGATCGCTTACGAGCTTTCAGAATCACGGTACGAACAATTGTTGTCCCGAGGCTGGCGACGTTTCGGCCGCACGTTGTTTCGGCCGGTCTGCAGCGCCTGTACCCAATGTCGCAGTCTGCGCGTGTGCATTCCCGAATTCAAACCCAACAAGAACCAGCGGCGGACGATGACCCGCAACGCCGGTCTCACGCTGACGGTGCAGAAGCCGACTGTGACGGCCGACCATATTTCGCTGTACAATCTGTACCATCGGGACATGCACCATCGCCGCCGGTGGTCGTTTCGGGAAATAACCGAGGAACACTACTACGAATCTTTCCTCGAAGGTCAGTTCCCGTTCGCGCGCGAGTTTCAGTATCGTGATGATGGACGCCTCGTGGCTCTTGGGCTCGTCGATATGACAGCGTCAGCCATGTCCAGCATCTACTTTTTCCATGATCCCGAATATCGCGAAAATGGACTGGGCACTTACTCCATTCAGAAAGAAATTGAGTTCGGGCAACACCACCACCGATCGTGGCTCTATATGGGCTACTACATACGTGAGTGCGCTTCGATGAATTACAAGAACCGCTTTCGTCCCCATCAGATCCTGCAACACTACGTGGCTGATGAGGCACCACCGGTCTGGGAAAGTCCTGCGTAAAAACGGCACGGCGACCTGTGCCAACCACCATTGTGGAAGCGTAAACAGACGTCATTCGTTCCTGCCAGATTTTTTTAACTTTTGCCCTGGAGTTCCGACAACGAGGGCGGTGACGTTCAGCGGTTGTCAGGACGATCAAAGTCGATCCCGCGCAGAAAGAACTGCACGGCGCGCCGCACATCGCTGATTTCGGGCGGTTGCAATGGTTCAAAGCCCGCGCACATCATGGGCAAGGGGGGCATGACCACCGCGAGAAGTCGCCTGGCTGCCCATGAGGGATCGGCCACGTTCATTTTTCCGGTAGCGGTGGCGCGGGAAAGATACTGCGCCATCTCTTCTAAGCCACGGCCAAAGCCCGATTCATAGATCAATCGTGCGTTTTCGGGAAAACGGCGACCTTCAGACATCAGCAGAAAACACATGCATGCTCCATCTTCTGAAAACAGAATGCTGAGTAACGCATGAAAATAATGAGTCAGCATTTCTTCCGGATCGGTGTGCTCCACATCAAGTTGCGGCAGAGCCGCGAAGACTTCTTCGGAACGCGACTTAACCGCTTCTTCGAACAGAATCTCTTTCGAAGGGAAGTGATTGTAAACGGTGGCTTTGGAGACGCCCGATTTTGCGGTCACCTGATCCATGCTGGTGTCCGCATAGCCCTGCGTCATAAACAGTTCTCGACCGGCTTCCAGAATCTGTAGTCGCTTCTGGTCCGATTTTGTCAAAGGCGTCGTGCTGTTCACGCGTGGATTCCTGACATGCGGGTGAGATTTTCGGTCGCCTGCAGATCGTTTATGAGACGACCGTCCTGCATCGTGATAATGCGGTCAGCGATATCGACGACGCGGGCGTCGTGCGTCACCATCAATATTGGCCGCTGATGTTCGCGGGCCAGCGACTGCAGCAGATTGACCACTTCGCGTCCCGAAGCGCCATCAAGGGCTGCGGTGGGTTCATCAGCCAGGACAATCTCGGGATTGCAAACCAGTGCCCGCGCCACGGCGACACGCTGCCGCTGGCCACCCGAGAGTTTCGAAATGTAATAAAGCATGCGTTCGCCGAGACCCACCTGCTCCAGAATTCTGACGGCACGTTCGCGACCTTCTGCAGGCGAGACTTCGGGGTGCAGGTCGAACATCATCTGAACATTCTGCAGTGCCGTCAGGTAGGGCAGGAGATTATGTGCCTGAAAAATAAAGCCAATCTTGCGACGCAGTGCCAGCAGTTCAGCCCGTGATGCACCCGCCAGCGAATGTCCCAGCACGTTGAGCTGTCCTGCCTGCAGTGTTCGAAGGCCGGCGATCAGCGTCAGTAGTGTCGTTTTGCCTGAACCGGACGGTCCCATGAGCAAAACAACTTCTCCCGGCTGAATCGCAAATTCGACATCAAACAGAATCTGTTTGCGCAGTTCTCCGACACCGAAGGAAAAATTGATCCCCGCTCCGCTGACAATCGGTGCTGCCGTACTACTCGTCATATCGTGTTTTCTCAAAATACATCCGCAGGATCCGCGGTTCGCAGTTTCCTGAGTGCCAGAGTACCGGAAATCGTGCACATCAGGATTGTAGCGGCCAGCAGAAAGAGACCACGCGAAAACTCCAGCTGTAACGGCAGGAGTGTCGCGGAACGCAGTCCGGTATACAGCAGTCCGGCGATCAGGGTCCCCGGAACAAACCCCAGAAATGCCAGGTGAATTGACTGTGTCAGAACCATGCGGAACAGATAACCATCTGTAAATCCCATGGCTTTCATCGTTGCGAAGTGGGGCAGATGAGTTGTGACATCCGTATAGAGAATCTGATACACAACGATAAATCCAATGAAGAAACCCACAAAGGTGCCCGTCGTAAACACAATTCCGATCGGCGTGGCTCTCCGCCAGTACTCAAGTTCACGTTCACAGAATTCTGCGCGGGTCAGAATATCGACCTCTGTTCCCAGGATGGCCTGAAACTGTGCCTGCAACTCATTGACGTCCGCGCCGGGCTTCAGCCTGATCACACCAAAATCAATGTGTCCCGCCGTCCGTTCGGAAACCAGTCGCAAAAAATTAGCATGACTGACAATGATGTTTCCGTCCACACCAAACGAAGCGCCGAGATTCGTCAGTCCCACCAGCGTCATTTTGCGTCGATTGATTTCCGGTTCAATTGTGACGCCGCGCGCAAACTCTTCCAGGACCGGTCCATATCCTGGCCTTGCTTTTCGGTCATACAGAAATGCGTCTGTGTGCTGCAGCAGAGACAATTGTTGCGCCAGTTGAGGAAGATTGATCGCAGGCTTGTCGGTGTCGATCCCGTAACACTGGATTGTTCGCAGTTGGCCGGTCCAGGGATTCTTCCATTCCAGCGGCTGAGTATAAATCGGGTAAACTTCCTGCACGGCGGGACTGCCGAGAATGCGATGCAGCAGACGACTGGAAAACGGCTGGTTCCGCAGGAGATATTCATACTGGCCATGAATCACGACAAGTTCGCCATTAACGGCCCCGTGGAATTCGATGGCGCTGGCGAACAGGGCCTGTAGTAGTCCGAGTTGCATCCACATCAGAACCACGGACACCATGACGCCGGAAACTGCTGCAAACAGCTTCATCTTTTCGTGACGCAGTTGCAGCCACGCTAATGGAATTCGCTGACTCATGGACTACTCCCGAAGCAGTCCCGCCGCGCCGCTGGATTCATTCGGAAATGCCTCGCCTGCCGGGGACGCGGCCTGCAGCATGACCTCAACCCGGGCATACGACATTCCAGCCACCAGTTCCCCACAGGACTTATCGAGCCTGATGCGGACTTCGACGACTCGGGCATCTGTATCATCGACCGGATCATTCGACAGAACATCCATCCGTCCCACCAGACGACCGATCTCAATCACATGGCCATGCAGAGTCTCGCCCCAGTTTCGGAGTTTAATCTCAGCCCGTTGTCCCGGCCGAACCCGAATAATGTCCGTCTCATGCACTTCGGCCACGACATCCATTTCTGACGTATCGCCCAATGCCAGAAGTCCGTCTTCGCCAACGCGTTCACCAACCCGCGTATTGATCTCCAGAACAACGCCGTCGATCGGACTCCTGATCAACGCGACTTCGAGGTCCGCTTCCGCGCGTTCCAGATCTGCTCTCGCACGATCAATCTGCGCCTGAGCGTAATCAATATCCACAGGACGTATTTCCTTGAGCGCCAGCAGCGTCGCCTCGTGCTGATGCAGTTCACGCTGTTCCGTTTCCAGCTCGGTGCGCGCGACATCAAGATCCTCCGCACTCAGCGCACGACTTGTCGTCAGCTTCTCCGCGCGGTCCAGCTGTTTTTGAGCCAGCATGAGTCGGGACCGAGTCCTTTCCACCAGAGCTTCCTGCGCGACAATTTCCCCTGTCTTCGCTCCTGCCAAAACTCGTGCCAGATTCTTCTCCGCAAGATTCAATGCCGCGCGTGCTGACGCCACGTCGGCCATTTCACGACGATGGGAGTCGAGTCGCGCCAGAACCTGCCCCGCTGTCACATGATCGCCGACTTTAACCAACAGCTCAGCGACCAGTGGCGGCTCCATGACTGAAGGTGCGTTGATATGCAACACTTCACTCTTTGGTTCAATCCGCCCAAGGGCTCCAATACCAAAATCGGACGGCGGGATATCAGTGACCGACTCCGGTGAATTGGCTGCCGGCGCCATGTGTTTCCAACCCGCCAGGATGGAGGTCGCCGTCAGCAAAACCAGACTACCGACTGTAAGAAAGGTTCGCATATTCAGAGCTTATCATCCGCCAGATTTAAAACGTAAGATTCATCTCCTCTCATCGTAGAACTAAACGGTCTAGTTCAACATGGAAATTTGGCTTTTTACTGTATTTTTCTCGGCTTTCTGCAAACTTCGGCGTCTGGAAGCAAAAATGGCCGCCTCTTCGAAGACCTGCGAAATTGGGGCGACGGCAGGCATGTGCCTGATTTTCTGCAAGCGGCGATAGGCCCGGTCTTCTATGGCACTGTGGTGCAGATGCAGATCGCCATGGCGAAAGTTCCGCCAATGATTGTTAGTTCGCTGGAGCGCCGAAGTTGTTTTAGAACCCCGAGAAAAATGGGTGTCCGTGTTGCGTCGAGAATGGTCGAGCCGCACTTTAGAACTTCGTGGAGAACTTTTTCGCTGTCGAGCTGCCACGATGGCGTATTTCGTAGCGGCCCCAATTACTGAACTTCAAACGCCAAGGTGCCAAATGGTTGGCCGTTGATCTGCAGGGTCAGTTGATGTGTTCCCGGATATAGCTTGTAAGTAGTCGCGTTCGCCTTCAGCAAGTGACGCTTTCTGAGCACCACAGTTTGGCCTTTTTGAATCTCCAGCTGCTTCAATTTGTGGACTTTAGGGGACAGTTTTCCGTTTGCTTTCAGGAAGTCGATGACATAGTCAACCATCAGCAACTCGTTGCGCAAGGCCTGTACGGTCAATTCAAAGTCAATCGCTTGCCCAGGTCGGATGGTGGATGACATGAGCGTAAACTGACTGACCGCGATTTTGGGATTCGAATTGAAGCCAAGGAACTGTAATGCCTGAGCATTTCCCTGTTTGACCAGAGTCCGCAGTGCGTGTTTACTCATCCAATGCAGTTCTGGTGAGTTCTGCCTGCCCTCGCTTTTCCAGCGTTGCAGTGCATCAAACACTAACCCTGGTTCAGATTTGGAAATGTCATTCAGATGGTTGGAGACCGAACGAGTGACGTATCGGGTCGGATCCGCATGCAGCTGGTCCAGCAGCGGGATCGCGACTGCGGGACTCATTGACAATCGACCGGACCATGGGAGGATAGGGCGGGTTCCCTCGCTGACCAGCCGCCGAACATGATAGTTCGGATCTGTAGACCATTTCTTCAGTTCGCACAGCGTCTCATTGGTGTGCGTGTTAATGAACTGGCGAATCGCGTCTTCCATCGAGAAACGTTGCGTAATTTCCTTCAGCGTCCTTAACGACAGTCTGAGATATTTCCTGGCGATTCCATTTCGCACGACGAATTCGCCGAGCGGCGCGAAGATGAAATCTCCGAAATCATCGTCAGTATTTGCGGGATCGAGTGGAGGAGGAAGCGCTGCGGTAATCTGCTGTGCGGCCTGTCGGAAGTCACGGTCGAGATAGTCTTCCAGCGTGGCCGCAATATGGACAATTCGTTCCTTCAATTCCAGTTTTAGCAGTCGCTTCATTACCGCGCGTCTGAAGCGTGCGGCATCAAAACTGCTGTCAGCTGTTCGAAAGAGTTCCGCCAGATATCTGACTCGATCCTGATTGAACAGGTGATCCTTGAGGCTGAACCCTGTCCCCGTCGGTTGTTCATGATCTTCAGTCATGTTGTCACAGTCCACTTTGTTCAGAATGCAATTTCGCACCGCAGTCCTGTCACGAGTGCATCGCGGCCAACACCGTTGGGCCGAGCGATATACTGCATATCCGGCTGGATCGCGATCCATTCCCGGATTCGCGATTTGTAGAAGATTTCAAGGGCGTTTTCACTGGTCTGGCCAGTTGTGTTACGCAGCGCCGAGCAGAAGTTAATTTGAGTAAAACCAAGTCCCAGGGTGTCCTGATCGCGGCCGGGCAACAGGCCGCGATAGACAGCGCCAGCCGCGGTATTAATATCCACCTGATTCCGATCAGATGGAGCCCAGCTGAGCTGACAAAACATGCCAAGTCCCTGTTCTTTATCATCGCGTTCTGTGAACAGCATCTGATCGATGGTGGCGTAGAAGCCGTAGTTGCTGCCGTAGGTTGAGTTGTTCGATGTGGACAGCGTCTCGCTGCTGGTGAACCAGCCACCGACACGCATGATTGTCAGGAGTGCATCGTCATTGTCCGCGAACGGCTGATAGTCGGCCTGACCGATAAAGAACAAGCCTCGGCGTGTCGTTGTGGTCCACCATAGCGGGCTGCTGGCACCGTGATCATATGCTCCGCCACCAAGCCGTAATTTGTCGTTTGGCTGGTACAACGCGGAAACCCCCAGTGTCTGATAAGGCCACGTGGGCAGGGGAACGTTTGCAATCGTCAGAAATGATGAATTGATGAAGTCTCCACCAAGATCTGCGAATGCGAACTCTTCATTGGCATCCTGACGTCCGATCGTAATCGCCAGAAGTTCGTCGGCGAAGTTGTGTCGGTACCAGTACTCTCCCAACTGTGTGATGTCCTGGTTTGGACCGGTATCGATTGAGCTGTAGTACTGGCCATCGCCTGTGAAGTCCTGCGTCAGCGTACGACCGTGGTTCTGCTGCATGTAGACGAAGAACTCACCGCCCTGCCACCAGTCTGCCAGTTCGGTATCGAATCGCAGTGTCACATCCAGATTGCCGCGGTAGCGTGTTGCGCCGCGGGTTGTGACGCCACCGTGCGTGTTGTTATAGAATTCGCCGGTGTACAGATATTCGGCGCTGACTGGCCCGCGAGTGTGCCAGCTGTCATCGAAGAGTGTGGCGATCGAATCTTCCAGTTCCGATTCACCGCAGCCAGACGCAGCATTTTCGGGGTGCGTAACTTTGGGCGACTTTTCACGATGTTCTGATTCTACCGGAGGCACTGCATGAGCGGTAACGACGAACAACGCATGTATTGCGGTTATGATCAACTTCTTCAGTCCGGCATCCATCCAACTGACTCCGGTGAATCCAGACGCAAGTCATACGAACCTCCTGCATTCGCTATCGGCCTGATCAATTTTTGTCCTGAATGGTTTGGGATTTCTGCGGATTGCATGCATTCTATGGATTTCGTCGAACAGCAAAGAGGCACCCTGCTGCCCCAAAGACCAATGGCGCATGGTGTTTCGGAAAAACGCGGTCGTCGCTCGTCCCGCTGCGGAAGTTCGCCTTCGCGGGCAAAAACAGTTTATCGTCACGATTTCGGGTAATCGCGAAAACTCGAAATCTGTCGTGCGGAAACCTGCTATGCCGGACGTAAGGAACGCAATTCTATGCCGGGATTCAGCACGCTTGCTGTGCGACGCCCTTGCTGTGACGAACGCCGGAAGAACTGCGAGGTCCGATTTCGCGAATGATATCTTGCTGCGATCAGTTTTGCTGACGCTGCCACTGTTCCCGAATCGACTGGCTGAATCGACAAAATGGCAGCCAGAAGTGCGGTTGTTAAAAACAGGTGCTTGAGGGAACCAGACATAATGAACAACCCGAATAGCGACGAGGATCAAACAGCTGATCCTGTGACGTTAATGGGGTGGCGGACCAGAGTCAACAAATTGATTTTGGGGCGCGCCCTGGAAAACAAAACAAGGCTGACAGTTTCCCGTCAGCCTTGCTTCGTGTCTGTTCGCCCCGCTACACACGGAGCCTGTTCTTTCCCGGTCTTTGGAGGAGTCGCGAAGGTGGTTCAGCCGCCGCGTGCTCTGAAATACGCTGATCCGCAACCTTACGTTGGATATTTTCAGAAAAGCGGCGAATCGGGACTTCGCCGCGTGTTTTTACGGGCTGGAGACGCTTGAGCTGGCGACTCAAACGCACGTGCAGGGGGGGCATTCGACTCTGCGACTTAGGAAAAGGTGTGTGACCTCCCACGACTGTGCTGCCCGTGAAGTATCCGGCAAAATCCGCAATTTGGAAAAGTGCGACCCCCCGTCTGTGCGGGTGTGAGACGCTTCGAAATTGCCGTTTTGTTCGCTACACTTCAGCGGTGATCTACCCTCTTTTGTGATTGGATTTGAGAATCTCCAGCTCCTTAATTGACGACCTGCTGAGTGCTTGTGAAGCCCGGATCAGCTATCAGTTCCGTGATCGGGTGCTGTTGCGCCGTTGCCTGACGCACAGCTCGTCGGCGGAAACCCGGCTTGATTCGAACGAACGGCTTGAATTTCTTGGGGATTCGGTGCTGGGGGTGGTGATCTGCGAATATCTGTTCCAGAATTTTCCGGAACAGCGTGAAGGGCAGATGACACAGATGAAGTCGTGGCTCGTCAGTCGCCAAACCTGCGCGCGTGTGGCCCGACTGCTGAATGTCGAAGATTTGATTCTCGTGGGACGTGGCCTGCAGAGTATCCCGGATTCTATCTTGTCCGCCGTGGTCGAATCGCTGATCGCCGGCGTCTACCTCGACGGAGGATTTGAGGCCGCTCGACAGTTCATCTACAAAGCTTTCCAGGAAGAACTCGCGCTGTGTCGACCTGAGGATGCGGAAAACTACAAGAGCCAGCTTCAGGAAATTACGCAACGCGATATGGGAAAGACTCCGGAATACATTGTCCTTGAGGAAACCGGTCCGGACCATGCTCGGGAATTCTTTATTGCCGCACGCGTCGGCGACACGACATTCGAGTCCGGTCGCGGCAGAACAAAAAAGGAAGCGGAACAGCAGGCTGCCCGCAATGCTGTGATCTCCCTGCAGAGCCACGTGACGGAATCAGATCCGACTTCCTGAAATGTCGTTGCTTCGCGGGACGTTCAGCAGCAAGTTGCTGGATGCCGCCCGGTCTTTGGCTCAGTGGCTCGCAGGTTTTCTGGCCGTCAGGTATTCGGGCAGGCAGCTTCAAGTAGTTTGATCCATGGCCCGACGTATTGTCCATTATCGTGGAACGTGCGACCACTTATCAGGTTGCCATCGATTACACAGGCTTCATTGACGAAGATGCCACCGCAGACTTCGAGGTCAAAACGGCATTTCGGCACCGTCGCCATGCGACGTCCTTTCACGCAGTCTGCATACGCCGGGATTTCCACTCCATGGCAGACGCTGGCGATAGGCTTGTTGGTCGCAAAAAAATGCCGCGTCACCCGGACCAGATCTTCGTCGTAACGAATGTACTCCGGAGCGCGCCCGCCGGAGAACAAAATGCCGGCGTATTCCGCTTCTTGAATGTCCTTAAATGCAATATCGGCCTCGATCGAATAGCCTTCCCATTCCTTTGTGATCGTCCAGCCAGGCTTCACTTCGTGCAGTACCATCTGGTACCGTCGCTTCTCCGGAGCAGCCACGACCGGCGTGAAACCGGCCTCAATAAGTCGATAGTAGGGATACATGGTGTCGAGCGTTTCGGTCGCATCACCAACGATGATGAGCACTTTTCTGGACAACATATTGCCGGCTCCTTGTAACTGAGGCTTTCCCGAAGTGTCAGGGATCCGGGCAGAAATTTAAAGTTAGAGCCCCAAAGAAAAAAACTCCACGGCTCACGAAGATTTTGTCAGGGATTCTTAGAACCCTGGAGTCGCATTGTGGTCAAAGTTGTCGAGCGGCCGCAGGGCGCGAAGCGGGTACACACGATCGAAAATCAGCCCACAACATCGTTCCCCGCGACACTGCAGGTTGATTCCACGGCATCGTTCAGGTTCACCATCCGCGGCAAAACAAGGACCAAACGGACAATTCACGCACCTGCTGTACTCCCGCTGCGATCGTTTGTGCGTTACAATCCTGCGTTTACCGGGGGCGATGTTCATCGCGCGTATTGATCTAGTGCGGCACAACGCAGCATTCACATGAGGAAGCAACAGCATGAAAGGACCGTCCTTACATTATGATTTACGGGTCCTGCGGGTCTTTGTCTGTGACGCATGCGGTCGGCAGGTCCAGACGCCGGGGCACGTCACATCACAAGTATGCCAATGCAGCGACCCTCCAAAGTTTATGCGTCCTCTGGAACGACCAGCCACCGTTTCACCTGATGTCAGCAGATTCATCAGCGCTGCTGAGCCGGATGAACTGCTGGAAGCAGAAGAAATCGACGAAACACCCTATGTGCCGCATGTTCCACTGAAACCACCACCTCCTCCGCGCTTCGCAAATCGTCGCAAATTGTATGAAGACACGGATAGTGCAGGACCATCTGATTTCGGAGACGGTATCCTGCAGGAGTCCACAGACGAATCCGAATCCGAAATCAATGCACCGGACCTGGAGATGCGGAAAACTGAAGTTCCGCGAAAGCCGCGACGCGATTCTGACCCGGTAAAGACAGAGCGGCCTGTCGAAAACCCGAGGCGGGATCGAAATCGTTCTCGCAGACGACGCGGGCGCGGCGGACCATCGGATTCTGCGGGATCGTCACGAGCCGGCGCGGCAACACCGACGCCGCAAACAGGCGTCCAAACTTCAGGACCGGGCAGGGCTGCACCTCAGTTCAGCGACAACGCTCCTGCGAGGGAAGGGGTGTCGCCCGCTCAGGAGCATCCTGAAGCTGACCAAAACCCGAAGGAGGGACGCTCCGAGACCGCCGGCAGCGGTACGCCGGGACGGTCAAGACGGCGTGGACGACGGCGCGGCCCCCGACCGGAAACTGGCAATGCATGAACCATCGCAATTCTCCGATGCTTCCGAATATGAATCACAATGTGCAGCCTGGGTTATCCCCGCACTTATCTCATGCTCACTGCTGCTGCTGATCCTTCCCACACCGGATGGTATGTCGCCAGCCGCTCACCGACTTGTGTCCGTCGCGGTTCTGATGGCCGGATTATGGGTGACCCAGGCGGTGCCTCTCGCGGCGACCAGCCTGTTGCCGCTGGCGCTGTTTCCACTATGCGGAATTCAAACTGCCGAGGAGACAAGTAAAGCATTTGTGGAAGACGTCCTGTTCCTGTATGTCGGCGGCATGATCCTCGCACTCGGTATCGAACGCTGGAACCTGCATCGGAGGATCGCACTCAATATCGTGTCTCTGATTGGCGTGAGCCCGCGACGGATCGTCTTTGGATTTGGCGCCGCAGCGTTTGTCCTCTCCATGTGGATCAGTAATACGGCCTGCACGATGCTGATGTTGCCCATCGGACTCGCGCTGCTTCGCATTCTGGACGACAGGGAAGCGGGCAATGTGCATCCGGGGCATCGGAGCCGCGCATCCGACTCACTGGCGGTACCCTTGCTGTTAATGATCGCGTATGCGTCCTCGCTGGGAGGTATGTCAACTCTGGTCGGCACTCCAACCAATAGTGCGGCTGTGGGGATTTACCGCAATCAAATGCCGAATGCTCCCGAGATATATTTTTCGCAGTGGTTCCTCAGCTGCGTCCCAATTTCTGTCATCTATTCCGCCGTCGTCTGGTACGCTTTGGTGCGTAAGCTGCCTTCCGCATCGTCCCGCGATCAACAATTGGCGACCGAACTGCGGCACCGCGTGAAGTCGCTGGGGCGGATAACAACACCGGAATTCAGAATGCTTATGGTGTTCTCCATCACGGCTCTCTTGTGGGTCTCGCGGGAACCCTTGAAATTCGGGGCCGTGGAATTGTTTTCCGGATGGTACGCATGGTACGCAAATGGGGTCGCCCGGATCGCAGTTTACCTTGGGACGCCTGTGGAATCGGCGCAGATCTTTCATACCAGACGGTTCATCTCCGATGCGACGATCGCAATTGCCATGGCGTCGCTGCTGTTTTTTCTTCCTTCCGGAACACGGGATGGGGGCCTCCGCAGAATTCCGCTCATGGACTGGAAAACAGCACATCGCCTGCCGTGGGACATGATTTTGTTATTTGGCGGAGGATTTGCACTTGCCTCTGGTTTCAAAGCCACACAACTGGATCAATGGCTGGGTGCGACGCTGCAGGTGCCACTCCAGCAAATACCCGGCTGGCTGGTCATTGCAATACTGTGTCTGACACTGACCATGCTCACGGAACTCACCAGCAATGTTGCCACTGTCAACGCGATCATTCCGACCGTGCTGGCACTGGCTGAACCACTCGATCTGGATCCTCGGATGCTGTTTGTTCCGGCCACGCTGGCCTGCAGTTGCAGCTTTATGTTGCCCGTCGGGACACCGCCAAACGGCATTGTGTTCAGCACCGGCAGAATTCCCGTGCGTCAAATGGCCATCGAGGGATTGTGGCTGAATCTTATTGGGATTCCGATACTGACCATCGCCACCTACCTGATTATTTGTCCCATGATGGGGATGTAATCGCCACTTCGTTCATGCGGGAATTCCCGCTGCGTGTGCATCGGCAATTTTTGCCGAACGATTGCGAACACGGGAGTGGCGATAGGATTGGTGACGAGACCGGATTTCGAAATGCAGGTTATCTGTTGATTGGTACTGATCGCCGTTGACCGAAAAACAGCGTTTGAGATACCTTCTGAGGTCTTCTGTCACGGCGCGACGTTTTGCAAAGTGCGTCGCCCACAGTCGATTTCCAAGGACACGGCCATGTGTGGAATTGTCGGTTACGTTGGCTCTCGTTCTGTGTCCGATCTGTTGATCGAGGGGCTCCATCGGCTGGAATATCGCGGCTATGACAGCGCGGGGATTGCTGTTCAGCATCATGGCAAGGTGTCGGTACGCAAGAAGGCGGGCCGCGTGCAGGAGCTCGCGGGACTGGTGCAGGCGCAGCCGGTTTGTGGTCATATTGGGATTGGCCATACGCGCTGGGCGACACATGGTGAGACGACCGATCAGAATTCACATCCGCATACGGGGGGCAATGGCGAAGTCTCCATCGTGCACAATGGTGTGATTGAAAACTATGACACGCTCCGCAGGCAGCTCACCGCTCTGGGATACGTATTTCATTCTCAAACGGATACCGAAGCCGCCGCTCACCTGCTGGCACACAATCTCGAGGAGCAGGTGTTGCTGGGGGGCGACGCAGCGGACATCGAAACATGTCTGCGAGTTGTTGAATTGACGCTGAAGAAACTCAAAGGCACCTACGGCCTGGGAATTATATTTCGCGATTGTCCAGATACCGTGATCGCTGCCCGATGCGGGAGTCCTCTGGTCATCGGCGTTGGCCGGGACGAATACTTTCTGGCGAGCGATTCCAGTCCACTCGTTGGCTATACCTCACAGGTTGTTTACCTGTCGGACAATGAAGTGGCAGTCCTGCGGCCGGATGGACTGCGAATCGATCATCGTCAGTCCGGGAGTGTGGCTCCGCATGTCCAGGTCCTTGAACATGTGTCATCTGATATTGAGCTGGGCAACTTTGAACATTATATGCTGAAGGAGATCTTCGAGCAGCCGCAGACGATTGAAAACGCGCTTCGCGGCCGGCTTGACGCGGACGAAGCCACGTCCGTGATGGGTGGCCTGAACCTGACCGCAAAAGATTTGCGTCGCATCGACCGCATTGTACTGACAGCCTGTGGCACCAGCTGGCATGCGGGGCTGGTTGGTGAGTTTCTGCTGGAAGAGTTTGCTCGTGTTCCGACGGAAGTGGAGTATGCGAGTGAGCTGCGCTACAGAAATCCTCCCATGAGTGACCGGACGCTGGTATTTGCTATCACTCAAAGTGGAGAAACGGCGGATACTTTGGCGGCCCTGCGGGAGTGCAAACGGAAAGGGTACCCGACGCTCGCGATCTGTAACACGGTGGGATCCACAATTGCCCGCGAGGCTGACGGTGGCATTTATCTTCACGCAGGACCAGAGATCGGCGTGGCTTCGACCAAGGCATTCACATCGCAGGTCACTGTGCTGACCCTGTTGGCGCTGCATTTTGGCAGAATGAGGCATATGTCCTATCCCGCCGGTCAACGCATCATCCGTCAATTACGCGGCATGCCCGAAACAATCACGAGGGCGCTGCAGTGCCACGATAAAGTCCGCGAAGTGGCTGACAAATATTATCGATTTAATAATTTTCTGTACCTCGGACGCCTCTACAACTTTCCTGTGGCTCTCGAAGGCGCCCTGAAGCTCAAGGAAATCAGCTACATCCATGCCGAAGGATATCCCGCGGCCGAAATGAAACACGGTCCGATTGCTCTGGTCGATGAACAGACCCCCAGCGTATTTGTAATCCCTCGTGGTGGTATCTACCCGAAGGTTGTCAGCAACATGGAGGAAATCAAAGCCCGCAAAGGTCCGGTGATTGCGATTGCCTGCGATGGAGACACCGACATCGCACGCATCGCCGACGATGTCATCTACGTACCGGATGTTGAAGAATACCTGCAGCCTCTTGTCTGCGCCGTTCCGCTGCAATTGCTGGCATATCATGTCGCATTGCTCCGCGGCTGCAATGTCGATCGTCCGCGGAATCTTGCGAAGAGTGTGACTGTCGAATAGTTGCTGGAGGCTCAGAAAAGGG
>JAGQQS010000002.1 GCA_020426105.1 Planctomycetaceae bacterium | reverse complement strand
AAAGACATAAGTGTCATTTCCTGGGCCCCCGTCCAGAGCGTCTGTCCCCGCGCCGCCTTCAAGCGTGTCGATTCCCTGTTCGCCCATCAAAATGTCACTACTGAGTCCCCCGATGAGGATATCGTTGCCCGGGCCGCCGAGGAGTGTACCTGGCCTGTTCGTTCCGAGTGAGCTGTCCAGTTGCAGCGTATCGTCGCCGCCAAGTCCGGAGATCGTCACTGCTGTCACCGTTGCAATAAGCAGCCCTGTGTCGATGACAGATCCGCTGGCATTGATCTTGATGATCCCTGCATCGTCAAATACCGTGATCGTGTCATCCAGCGGGGTGCCTGACACTGTCAATACGCCACCGCTGAACTCGAACGTCGGCGCGTTGTCCATTTCTGTAGCTGTGACATCAACCGTCGCCACTCCGTCGGCTGCCACGCTGAAAATGGCAGAATCGTTCGCTCCGTCTGCATCTACTGCTGCGGCCAGCGTGACGATCTGAGGAGTATTCCAATTCGTGCTGTTGAATACGAGAGTCGCTCCGATGCTGACGGACAAATCGCTGTCGCCGGAGGTACGTGTCACCGTTACGGTCACATCGGAGCCCGGTTGCGTCGAAAGGCTCACACCAAACGCAGTACCGCTGCCTTCCGTCACAGAAACTGCCGTAGAAGACACGATCAACGACTGCGATTCATCATCTGCAATGGCCACGATGACCTGTTGTGATCCGTTTTCGGCGGCACCAATGACGCTGCCAATCTCAATCACCGCAGACTGATTTGGAGAAAAGACAGAATTGTCTAACGCTGCCATCTGAACAGTCGCGGTCGTTTGACCTTTCGGAATTCGAATGAAGTTAACCGGAAGTTCACTGGTCGCTGTCAATGCATACCCATTCAGCGGATCGGCTGTATCGGAAGCCCATTCGTTGCCTGGCGCCAGCTCACCGCTGGCTTCAAGAGAGAACGATAAGTCCAGGATTTTCCCCACGTCGACAATAGGGTCGCCATTCTGATCCACGAGGAATCCTTTGTAAGGAACGATCATTTCAAGTTCATGGCCATCAGCTGAAATCTGCTGTTGGATGATCCCCGTCACGATCGGCCCCTTGTCTTTGACAAACGTGACTGAATCGTTGCCGCCGTTAGCTGGATCGTTCTCCTTATAGACCCACTGGGTGTAAAAGTCATAAGATCCTGGGATAACTCGCAGGAAACCCGGGTTGAATGGCCCCTGGATATCCAGAGCCGCCTGGGCCGGGTCATAGCCATCATTGGACTGTTCAGCAAACGCCTGATTTAGCGATGCCTGGTCCGTTGCACCATGATTCAGGTAGTTTCCTGTATTGAATGTGCCGTTATAGAACTCGATTTCCGAGTTCATGTCGTAGCCTGGAGTTGTCGGGTAGTACCCACCTTCATGCAGTTGATAGCCGGTTGCGTCCTGATGATCGACGTCCATCGTGACGATCACGTAAAACCGTCCGGCAGCTTTCCCCTGAGTCGGGTCGGCGACCTGAGTGCGACCGATCTGTCCCTCGGATCGAAAATAGAAATACAGATTTTCATCGTCGTGCGTCACACCGAACTCACGCAGGTCCACATCAGGATGGTTGACATACAGCGGAGTATTTTCCGCCCCGTTTGTGTCCGTATCATGCGTATCATTGAACGGGTCGGCACCGAAGAGGATGGACGGATTGTTGTTCCAGTCACTGAAATCTCCGTCAATCGTGATTGGCGCGGTTTCGCTGGTGATTCGAAAGTCTGTATTACTGACTGCGGAACCACTCGACTGAAGATAGACGTAGACATCCTCCTCGGCTGGCGCCGAAAGAGTTGCCGTCAATGTTGTGGAACCACCCGCTTCTGAGATCGATCCTGCTCCGGAACTCAGAGACACCGTAACTCCGGGAGGCAGTGCAACGGGGCGAATTGCCATTCCCGCAGTACCAAAGAAAGACACCCCGTTGCCGCTATCGACTCGCACCAGAATGTGTCCACTCGCATCAGCATTCATCAGTTTCGCGTAAGCACTCAGCGTTTGAGTCGAATCACCAACCTGATCGTTCACTACAAGTTGACTGGCAGCGTGTGCCTGGCCAAAAGTAATGACTGAAGCTCCGGTAATTGTAACACGCGGGTTGCCGGGAATTTCGTTGCCCCCGAAGACGTAGATTTCGTAGGTTGCACCCGGCGTCAGATTACCCCAGTTCAATTCAATGTTGCCAAACTGATCCTCATAAATTCCGTCAAGCCCGGCAAGTGATTGCGAATGCTGCGGCAAAGTTGATGCCTGCGGCGTGAACGGCACCGCGCCTCCTGGACTGGAATCCCGCGTGATTGCGGCACTGATGCCGGTGGCGGTGCCGGTTTCGTCGATCAGATTATTCAGCGTGGAATTCGAAGTTCCGGAATAGCTGTTCCAGTTGCCTGGAACGGCCCCGCCGCCAAAGTCAATACCCACCAATGACGCGGCAACGCCTTCTGCCACGTCGCTGACACTGATTGTGAGAGACTGTTCGAAGCTGAGGTTGCCCTGATCGGTCGTGCGAACACGGATTGTATAGCTATCTTTGGTCTCGAAGTCGAAGCTGGAATTCGTCCGCAGGATATTGCCAACGATCATAAAGCTGGCATTGTCGTCACTGCCAGGTCCCGGAACGAGCGTATACGATTGAATGTCATCGCTGGCATCAACACTGCTCAAAAGCCCGATAGTTTTTCCGATCGGCTGATTCTCAGCGACAATCGAAGAATTAAGAGCGATACCGGTGGGTGCGGCATTCGCAGTCAGGATAGTTGTATCGTTATAGATGCGACGCTCCCAACCTGTAATGTTGCCACTGGTGTCCATCAACGGAAAGACGTAAACAGGGTCGAGCTGCGCCTTCCACGTTCCGGATGCCGCATCAAATGAGACATTGATCTCCATATGACCATAGTGTTTCCCTCCACTAACCAATTGAGAGCCGTTCCAGACTTCTGGCGCATTCAGGTGTGCGGTAAACACCTGAAACGGATTTGTAATAATCGATGGATTGGCACTGTCCGGACCTGAGCTGGGTCCACGCAATCCGTCACCTCCGATCCCGATGTCAAAGAAATGAATGCCGTTCACCAGCGAGTGCTGATAAGCCTCGTCATGACCGGACAATACAGCATCCACACCATACTGGGCGAATAATGGTGTCAAAGTTCGAACAGGAACCCCTGACTGATTGTCAAATCCAGAGCCAGTGCCGGCCGGAAATCCATGCGGCCCTGTGGAATAGGGGACGTGATGCAGTTGCACGAACGTAAATCGGCTGTTTGCCTGAGCATCCGCCAGCTGAGTTTCTAACCACTGATACTGGACTGAGCCAGGATTAAAATCAGGATAACCCGGACCATCGCCGAGCAACCAGTTGGTGTCGCTGCCGGTGCCATTTGGCTGACCGTTGGTCACGTCCAAAGAAATGTATGTGATCGGGCCATAATCGACTCGGTAATAACGATCATCGTAAGCAGCGGTCCCGTTCGATGGCGTCTCCCAATATGTTTGGAACTTGCCTTGCGCTCGAATTGAACCGACGTCGGTGTAACCGCCAAAAGCACCAGGCCCGCCATAGTCTTCGTGGTTTCCCGGCGCCGCAAAAATCGGGATGCTGCTGGCGATATCGTTAATGTCCCCAGCGTTATGACGCCAGAATTCATCCCAGTCCCGCTGCTCGCCCCCGGATTCAACAATGTCACCCGCAATGCCAATAAAGTCCGGATTTCGCAATTCAATCACTTTCAGGTTTTCGCTGTAGCCCACAGTCTGGTCGGCAACGTAACGCCGCGTACTGCCTGGGTTTCCTGGTTGCGTCCAGAGTACGTTCGATCCAGTTGATTCTGGCTCCGTTTCTGAATCCCCGTAAACAATAAACCGGACTGAACTTGTCTCAACCGGAGATGTTCGGAGTTCTCCGGTGAACGTTTCAATCCCTTGAATCACTGTATAATTGTAATTTGTCTCCGGGGTCAATTCAGTCACTCGAATGCGGTGCATCCACGGTGCGTTTGACCGGCCTGTTGCCGCTTCATTTGGATGGTAGGCCAATTCAGATCTGAACTCCGGTGTGGAGGTATACTGCAGAGTCCCTCCGCCCGGCAAATTGACTGTCAAACTTCCAGCGGTGTTGGCTTCCGTAAACCAGATGACGGTCATCGCATCCGGGGCAGGATTCTGCAAATACGGTTTGACACCGGACAAGAGAACTCGGCTCTCCAGAAACTCAGCTCCAGAAGCCCGACGCGGGAATCTGCGACTTTGAAAGTTGGGCGACGCAGCCTGCAAGAGGCCGCGCAATGCCAAACAGACGTCGTGAAAACTCGATCGACACATGGTGGAATGCTCCGGAAGCAAAGGCGGCTGTTTATGAAATTTGGATCGAAATCTACTTCCAACAGGAACGATGGTCCACCAAATAGTTCATATTTAATCCCGCAAGCCGCCCCCAACTAAGTTGCCACCAAAACCACGGCACAACTTTTGTTGATATCTGCCAATCTTCACGCATTCAAGATAATATCGATACCGCCACCACCAAAAATGGTATCCAGGCCTCCGATGCCATCAAGCGTGTTGTCGTTGGCATCGCCCATAATGAAGTCGTCGAAGTTTGAGCCAAT
>JAGQQS010001105.1 GCA_020426105.1 Planctomycetaceae bacterium | reverse complement strand
GTGGACGAAGCCACGAGTCCCCCTTTGTGAAACCCAACAAAGGGGCTGAATGGTAGTGGACGAGGCGACGAGTCCCCTTTGTGAAACCCAACAAAGGGGTTGAATGGTAGTGGACGAGGCCACGAGTTCCCACAGTTGCTCGGCTCACCGGGACTCGTGGCCTCGTCCACTACTCCAATTTATATTTTGACAAAGCACTGGCGCGCCCGTTTATAGAACGGAAGTGCCGTGATTTCGGCGTTTACAAGGGTGCCCCGGAGATTGACCTGCACGATGGATCCCGCCGACGCTGCTGACTTTGGGACGTAGGCCATCGCAATCACCTTTTGCAGAGTTGGCGAGAATGTTCCAGAGGTCACCTTTCCGACGGCCTGCCCATCAATGTGTACGGGCGATTCTTCACGGGCAATGCGGCGACCTTCGAGTACCAGACCAACGCGGGCCATTTCGATTCCACGACTTTTGATGACTTCGAGCGCCGCCTTGCCGGGATATTCGGGTTTGTCAAACTTCACGGCAAAGTCGAGTCCCGCTGTCAGCGGATCGATTGTTTCGCTGAGTTCATGCCCGTACAGAGGCATTGCCGCTTCCAGTCGGAGTGTGTCCCGGCATCCGAGGCCCGCAGGCATAACTCCAAATCGCTCTCGGTCCTCCAGCAGCGCCGACCAGACTTGTTGAGCATCGGCGGCCGGCATGACAAGCTCAAAACCATCTTCACCCGTGTAGCCCGTCCGGGAAACAACTCCGCTGGTTCCAAGGTACTGCATTTCAGAAGCGGTAAAATACTTCATCGCTGCAAGATCGAGCCCGGCAGCATGTTTCATAAGCGGCAGTGCATTTGGCCCCTGGACAGCAATCATGCCGGTCGTCAGCGTACTGTCGCTGAACTTGATCGATGCAAAGCCTGCTGCGTGCTTCAGCCAGTTCACAATCTTTTCACGATTGGACGCATTCACGACTAATTCCCAGCGATCCGGCAGGCGATAGACCAGCACATCGTCCAGAATTCCGCCGTCTTTGCCGCAGATCAGGGAGTAACGAACGTCTCCTGCCTTCAGGTTTTCCGTATCGTTGGTCAGAATGCCATTCAGAAACGCCTGACTGGAATCGCCATAAAACTGCAGTCGTCCCATGTGCGAAATATCAAACAGTCCTGCCATCGAACGTACAGCGTTGTGTTCTTCGACAATGGAGGAATACTGCACCGGCATTTCCCACCCGGCGAAGTCAACCATTCGCCCCTGGTGCGTGTGATGCCATCCGTTCAGTGGAGTAATGTGCATAAGCCTGTTCTGTTTTCTGCATGTTGCTTAATCGTCCGGGATTGTTGCTGACGTACGTTTGATCCCGAACGTTGTACCCTCGATGGATCATAGTTGACTATGGACCAGGTTTGAACCGAGAAGCCACCCAATGCTTTGCAATGCGACAATTCAAAATACGACAGACAGTAGGGTGCGTGCAGCGGAGCGAACCACACCAGGTTTTCACGAAGAATAGGCCGTAATCATCTCTTAATTTCGCGATACGAATTCGTCTGAATTAAACAGTGCCCGTGCAACGCTGGCCCATGCGGCAAGATCGGCGACTGAAGTCGTGTCGGCCGAATTCGCGAAGCTTTTTGCATCGTCGGGATTCGACGCGAATCGTGACAATTCACGGCTTTGATAGTTCAGCAACAGCTCAAGCTCTTCCTGTTCAGGCGATCGAGTCAGGCACAGGCGAAACATTTCCACGCAGCGGTCCGTGTCGGACGTCAGTGTCTCAGTCTGCAAAATTCGCTGCGCAAGGCCCTGAGCGAGCTCGGTAAACACAGGATCGTTGGCGACCGTGAGCGACTGCAGCGGAGTGTTCGAACGCACGCGCATTGTGCACACGGTGCTGAAATCAGGCGCGTCAAATGTAGACAACAGCGGATACGGCGCACTGCGATAAAAGGTTGTATACATCGTTCGGCGATAGCGATCCGGGCCGGTACTCGTAGGCCAATCTTTTTTATTCTGCGTAAAATCATAGATCCCGTCGGGCTGCGGCAGATAGATTCCTGGCCCGCCAATCTTCTGCGACAACATTCCGGCTGCCGATACCGCCATGTCGCGGACAATTTCGGCTTCTACTCGAAGTCGATTCTGACGCGAAAGATATCGGTTGCCGGGATCGATCGTGGTTAGGCGAGCTTCTGCATCCGCGTCACGCGCAGAACTTTGACGATAGGTGGCTGAAGTGACGATCAGGTGATGCAGGTGTTTCATCGACCAGCCGCTTTCCATAAATTCT
>JAGQQS010001104.1 GCA_020426105.1 Planctomycetaceae bacterium | reverse complement strand
CCGATCCCGTACTGGGAATTCCCAGGAGGAGTCATACGTGAGGCAGACACTCCGATCGTCATTCTGAAGGTCAGTCTCGCCCGGGCTGCCGAGACGACATTTTATGCGGACTTTACCGTGAGTGGATCGGCGACGCAGAATGAAGACTACGTGATCAATGGACTCAGCACTGCTCAAGGCAGAGTGACGTTTGATGCCGGCGAGCAGGAAAAGTATCTCACAATCGCTATCGTTGACGATGGGCATCACGAGGATTTGGAAACCATCGATTTGCACCTGGACACCGGCGGGGCGAGATCGGCGTCATATACGATCCCCCTCAATGACAACGACGCCGAGTCACGTGAAGAGCCGAAGCGACAATGGTGGGAAAAATGGGGCGATGAAGTATCAAACGCCGCACAGTCAGTAGGTGAGGCCGTTACAGGCGCGGTTGAATATCTCAAGGACTTTGCCGGGGACGTGAGCATCATCCTGGCAAATGTGGCCAATGGTGCGCAGAACTCAATTGACTACAGCAATTTCCTTAATTGGCGCCATCTGCTTTCTTCGCAATTGTTTGATGGTTATCTGGATGATGCAACCGTCTTCGTGGACTTTAACTTTAATGAGTCACTTGACTTTATTGATGCAAATAATGACGGAGTAGCGAATCAGGATGAACTGGTTGAGATTACAGTTCCGACGGACTACGACGGGCAGTTCAGGATTTCCATACCATTTGCGGCTGACCGGAACCTCGATGGATTGATTAGTTTAGACGAAGGACAACTCGTCGCCTTCGGGGGCAAAGACGTATCGCTTGATGCTGAATCATCCGTACCGATGACTGCGCCATTGACCTATCCCACTGTTTCGCCGTTGACGACTTTGGTTGCCAAGTTAAGGTTGGAAACGGGGAACGCAATCGGTGACGTCGAGGCTCGAGTCGCGACAGGACTGTCGCTGACGTCGCCAGGTTATTTGCGGGCAGATCTTATTTCTCTCGCCAATCAAGGTGATGCCGCCGCCGCTGATGCGTTTGCGACCAGCGTGCAGGTGTATGCAACGGTCCAGCAGATCGCAAGCTTCGCGTCAGGCCTCGATCCCAGTTCATCAGTTCGCCTTGCTGGTTCGGTTGCCTTTACGGATATCGCCTCAAAACTCGCCAATGGGTCCGCACTGGTCGATTTGACTGAGCCTGTTGTTGTCAAATCGATCTTACTTGGCACTCTGAATCGCCTGGGAATACAGGGAGTTTCCAATAATCTCTTGGATGCGGCGACAGAAATAATTATTGCGGGCAATCAATCAATGGCTGCCGCCGCTGGAAACACGGGGCGCGAGAGACTGGAGGCGATTGTTCGCGCACAAAGCGTATCCATGGGAGCAGCCTCTGATGCGATGACTTCGCTGGCAAACGGAACATCGTCGGCTGCTGAGGTCGTGGCCGAGTTTATTGGTGCAAACCGTGAGGCGAAAATCCAGTCTGCGGTTATTGGCAATGTTGTCGCGCCGTTTCTTGTGGCGGATGACGTTCAGATCGTCGAGGGAGATGATGGCACTAAACTGGCTGTGTTCAACGTCGGGATCACATCTCCGTCAAATTTGCCTGTCTCCGTTGACTTTGCGACAAGTGATGTAACCGCCTTCGCAGGACAGGACTATCAATCGGTGTCGGGTCAGTTAACCTGGGCACCCGGGGAAACCACCGTTCATCAAATCCAGGTACCGATTCTTGGAGATACGCTATCGGAAACGGACGAACGCTTTCACTTGCTGTTGACGAATGCCCTCAACGCAGCAGTATTCGAGGCGGTGTCCTATGGTGACATCATCAGCGACGATGCCGCAGGTTTTGTCGCTTCGGATAACTCCATTGATCACAATCTGGTCCTCGATGTAGATAGCACTCGACTTCGTCTTTTCGACAATGGAAGTGTTGCATTCGAAGGGGCCTTCGCAGGTGGGCAGGAGTTTGTCGTCAATACAGTGGATGGAGTACGCAATGACCTGACGGTTGTGATTGAGCCGAATTCGGCGACGCCCACTGACGGCATCCGGTTTGTTGGAAACGGCGTTGACAGTTCGTTGACGATCGATGCATCGTTCGCGACTTTAATTGATCACATTCAGTACTCCGACGGCCATGGGCGGTTTGTTGTCGACGGCGCTACCTTACGCTACGAAAACGTCGGATCGGTCATCAGCCCCGTGAGTGCTTTTCTCACTGGTATTCCCGTCGAAGAAATTGGTTACGGCGAATCTCTTTCCCTCATTGGGACGCCGTCGTCGCAATTTGATGCGACGGAAGTCACCAGTGAATCCTGGGTCGTTTATCTGAATGACATTGAAGTTGCTGCGGGCTCGGGGAGTGAATTGCAGTTTACTGCCAGCGACGTGGGCGTTTATCGACTCACCTACACCGCCACACAGGACGGTCGGCTTCCGGCAATTGCATCGTATGAGTTTGCAGTCATCGCAGTTCCTCCCACGGCTGCGATCGTTTCCGCAGACATTGGCGACGAAGGGGCCGAAATCCAATTCGATGCGATTGCTTCGGACCCCGATGGCTTCATCGAAGATCTTACCTACGTTTGGACATTTGGAGACGGCGTTGCTGTCGGCGATTCGACTGTCCTGAACGACGCCAGCTTCGACGGTCCGGTGACGGCAGGCTATTCCCTGGGAAGCGATCTTGACATTGCTCAGGCATTCACGGTTCAAAATGATGGCACGTTGGAGAGCATCGATCTGCAGTTTTCGTTCAACCCCGGAACCACCGGTTCTGTGCTGTTGCAGTTCGTCGCAGTGGATGGAAACGGCTTCCCTGACCTGAGCAGGATTCTGGATTCAAAAAGCGTCGATATCGCTCAGTTGAACCGAAACATCTGGTCGTCCATTGATGGATTTTCGGTCGACGTTCAGCAGGGCGATGTTCTGGCTGTCCTGGTTCGTAAAGAGCATCCGAGCACCAGCATCGCGATTCGCGGTACTGGTGGGGACGTCTACTCAAGCGGACAGGGCTTTTCGAAACGCGACATCGACCCCGACTGGGTAGCGATCAGCAGCGACATCGTTTTCCAGACCCGTGTGACGTCACCTCCATCAGTCGAAATGTACGGCAAAGTCGTTTCTCATGCTTATGCAGACAACGGCGAATACGAAGTGACATTGACGGTGATTGATAGCGACGGGCTCTCGACCACTGTTGCAAAGACCATTCGGATCGATAATGTTGCACCGACTGCGGTCATCAGTGATATTTCAGCTGTGCGGGTCGAAGGGACACCGATCGAAGTTGTGGCCTCGGCAACCGACCCGGCAGGACTCAATGATACTTTGACGTTTGTCTATCAGGTGTTCAAAGGAGATGACCTGTTTACTTCAGGCGGTGGCGTCGGCGAGCAGAACTTTAGCTTTACGCCTGACGACAACGGAAGCTATGAAGTTAAGCTGACTGTCTTTGATGAGGATGGCGGACAGTCCGGTGCGCTCCAGGAGCTCACGCTCGCTACCGCGGAACTGGGCACTACGGGCGGCCCTGTGCCGGGTGTGTCTTTGAACGGAGTCCAGCTGGTTGGGGCGAAATTCGAGGTCACGGCTGCCATGGATGTGACTGGAATCGGCGGGCACATTCTCACCTACAGCGGCACAGGTCCGTTTGCGGCGTTGGTGCGATTAACCGGGCCGAATGATTTTCCGGATTCGTTTGACTTGTCCACCCCCGACGTCATCGCCGCGACAGTTCTACAGAATTCAATCGGCGCATCTGCAGACGTTTCCTCGGCAATTGACGCGACCCTCACACCCGGTTGGTATGCCGTCGTGATGGGTAGCGAATTATTCGGAGCCACGGGGAATTCCGTTGCAGCGAAGAACAATTCCACGACTGGAAGCCCTTCGTTCTTCTCAAAGGTCAACGCGCAGCCGTATCTCAGCGACACCAGCATCACGGGCGTTCGATTCTTTATCACAGGAACTGTCACTGGCGATGGTGCAGGACAGAGCATTGAGGTTGAAAATGCGAACCCTGAGGCGTCCCCCGATTTCACGATCATCGGCGAGAATGCCCCCGAAACAATCATCGACGTTATCAGCAACGATACCGATCCGGCAGGCCTGAACGATCTGCTCAGTGTTCTGTCGGTCGATTCAGCTGGAACCCAGGGCGTCGTACGAATTGAGTTCGGCAATGTCCTGTATTCCACGAATCAGCAGTTCGAGTATCTGGCAGCTGAAGAATCGACCACAGATACGTTTGTCTACAGCGTTGACGATGGTGACGGGGGAAGCGACTTCGCGACGGTCACAATTACGATCAGCGGTGAAAATGATTTGCCAGTTGCAGAAGATATCGAGGCCACAAGTTCTGAAAGTGATGGCGATTTATTGATTGTCGCTCGCTACACGGATGTCGATACCAGCGACACTCATCGGATAACTCTTGATGATTCGTTGCTGTCAGGCTCGATTGTTGACAATGAGGATGGAACGTTTACTTACCGTACAAACGGTGTTTTTGAGTCTCTGGACAACGGTGAGACTGCGTTCGAGTCTTTCAGCTATACGGTCGATGACGGCAATGGGGGAAGCAGCACTGCAACGGTGTTCATTTCTATTGTCGGACAGAATGACGCGCCTGTCGCGAGCGACGATTTCTATCTGGTGTCAGAAGAATCACTTCTGGCCCCTGATCCCTCCGTTGGCATCTTTGCCAATGATACAGACGCAGAAGCAAGTGTTCTGATGTTGTTTCAAATCAACGGTCAGACCATTGATTCGATCATCACACTGACGTCAGGAGCGACCGTGACCGCAACGTCGGACGGCAATTGGGTCTATGATCCTCGCAGCGCGTTTAACTCTCTGAATTTTGGTGAAACAGCAACTGATAGTTTTACCTACACGATCTTGGATGACGGTGGATTGACGTCGACGGCGACCGTGAATTTGGTGATTAATGGCTGGAATGATTCAGCCTCGATCACGGGCGTCAACGTCGTCAGCGTCAGTGAAGACACAGACGCAGCGTCCGGGACACTTGTTGTTACGGATCCGGACTCCGGGCAGTCGTTCTTGACGGCTCAAGCTGACGTTGCTGGTACGTATGGCCGGTTTTCGATCGATGCTGGCGGGAACTGGATTTACGATGTCGATAATCCACTTGCCAATTTGCTTGGCGAAGGTGAATCCGCTGTCGACAGCTTCCTTGTTGTGTCTGTTGACGCCACTTCCAGCAGGACAGTCACAATCACAATTCAGGGCGGCGCAGACAACGACTCGGATGGAATTGACGACGACGTCGAATTGGCAGCTGGCGATGGAAACCAGGATGGGATTGATGACAATCTGCAGGACAACGTTGCGTCTCTGCCCAACGCGGTCAACCAAACTTATGTGACAGTAGCAGCTGATGCAACGGCGCAATTGATTGACGTACTGGCAACAACCTTGCAAACCTTCAACGTTGTTCCTCCCCTGGATGTCGAATTCCCCATTGGCTTTATTCAGTTTGGTGTCACTGTGGCAAACGCCGGTGATTGGGCTGAGGTCACTCTGTACTTTGATGAGGCTCAGCCCTTCAACGCGTTCTATAAATTTGGCTCAACTGCGGAGAACTCCCAACCGCACTACTATGAGTTCACTTATGATTCTGTGAGTGAAACCGGTGCGATTATCTATGCAGACCGGGTTGTTCTAAGGCTGAAGGACGGTGGACGAGGTGATGCGGATGGACTGGCGAATGGAATCGTTCGCGATCCATTTGCCCTCGCGCTGGCTCAGCGGCTGGGGGATGACTTTGTGGCTACCGATGAAGACGCCTCGCTGACTTTCGATCCGCTGCGAAATGACGTTGCCACAGGCGAACTGACTGTGGTTGCGGTATCCGATCCCATGAATGGTACTGTCGAAATCGAAGCCGACGGCAGGCTCACTTATGTTCCCGCCGGGGACTTTAACGGAGTAGACACTTTCATCTACGTTGTCGCTGATGCTGTGGGGAATGAACAGCAGGCGATAGTCTTTGTGACTGTGAAGGGAATCAATGACGCTCCGGTTTCGCAGAACAGCACTTCCGCAGCATCAGAAGATGGTGCGGTTGTCAGTGGCCAACTGATCGCCGATGATGTCGATAGTGATGACGATGCCGCGACGCTGACCTATTCACTGGTCAGCGGTACCAGCGAAGGAACGGCGACAGTCAATTCTGATGGTTCGTTCAGCTTTGATCCAGGAACAGATTTTCAGGATCTGGCGGCCGGGGAAACGCGTGATGTGAGCTTCGCGTTTGAAGCGACGGACCGGCATGGAGCTATCAGTAATGTGTCGACTGTGGCTGTGACGGTGATCGGCGTTAACGACGCTCCTGTTGTGGTGACTCCTGTCAGTAATGTTGCCGTCCGTCAGGGAGCCGGTGATGTTGTGCTTGATCTTTCTTCTACCTTCAGCGACGTCGA
>JAGQQS010001103.1:3342-5747 GCA_020426105.1 Planctomycetaceae bacterium | reverse complement strand
GACCAGGCAGGTTAAAACTCTGATGAGGCGTCAGGAATGATGATGAAATTCGTAGCGGTGAGTTTCGGAATTCTGTTCTGCATCTCGAGCGCGAATGCCTCGGTCCCGGCATCGACGGCCGATGATCCTTCCACCAACGACATCACGTCGGCGGCCGCCTTTGGTCGCATGCCGATTGAACGCGTCAAAGTACAGATCCAGCATTGGCTCACTCTGTCGCGTGCCAGTGAAGCAATGTCTAAAGCAGTGATGGAGCCGTGGTCCAATCGTGAGCAGGTGGACCAGTGGACGGCGGAACAGACATTGGACCGCCTGATTGATTCGTTCGCGATAGCGGATAAATCTGTGCGGGAACTGGTGGAATTGTGCCGCGCGACAGGTCAGCGTCGGTCTCTGGAATTCGAAGGGGCTCGAGCGGACAGGTTCTTCCGGGATCATGTGAGTTTATATCATGCTCGCTGGCTGACTCAGCATCGCTTTTACGACGAAGCGCTGCTGATGCTGGAACCGCTGGATCCGGAAGAAGTGGTCGATCCGGCCAGCTTGTTCTTCTACCGGGCAGTCTGTCGCCTGCGACTGTTAAAGCCTGCCGAAGCGGGGAATGACATTACCCTGCTGCTGAACAATACGCTGGATGTGCCCTCGCGTTTTCGAGCGGTCGCGGAAATGATGAAAGCAGAAGTCACGGCAGCGACTGAGGGTTTGCCGCAGGTGGCGCGACTTATGTCGGATGTCCAACGCCGTCTCGACCTTGGTAACTCAGACGATCCGGTTCAGAAGCGCGAAGATGAAGTTGTCGCGGCTCTGGATAAGTTGCTCGAAGAAATGGAAAAGCAGAAAAAGCAGCAACAGCAATCGGCGGACGGACAGGGCCAGGGGCAGCAGAATCAGCCGGGGCAACAGGGATCAGCGCAAAGTGCCATCAAGGGATCCACCGCCGAAGGCGAAGCGGATCGTAAGAATCTGACCGAAAATGGAAGCTGGGGCATGCTCGACAAACAGGCAGAAACGCGGGCGCGGGAACTCATTCGGCAGCAGTTCCCACCGAATTTTCTTGACGCGATCAGCCGTTATACTCGCCGCATCGCTGAACAGAAGAAATAACAGGACGGAGACATTCACAACATGTTTATTCTGACACTTCTCGCCGTGATGTTTGCCCCAACGGATGCAGAAATTTCGACGCTCGGCGGGCAGACGTACAGCGGTGTGCTGACTTCGATCACTTCAACCACGATTGAGATATCGGAAAACGGAAAAGCGGTTCAGCTGCCGATTGATGATGTGATGGCGGTCGTGTTCCCGGCAAAAAATCCGGCGGCAGCCGACGCCCCGCAGGCATTGTATTTCACCGACGGCGGCCAGTTGCAGGGTACTTCGATCCGCAGAACGGCAAAGTCGCTGACAGCCAACACCGCATTGCTGGGCGACATTGACGCGGCAGTGGACAAAATTCACGCCGTTCGTCTGCAGGCTGAGAACCCGACGTTTGCCCAGCAGTGGAGCACGTTTCTGAAGCGTGAGTCAGAAAAAGACAATCTTATTGTCGCTCGGCGTGACGGAACTGGTCTGGATTTCCTGGCCGGGATTGTGAGCAACGTAACGGCCGAGAGCATCGAATTCCTGCTGGATGGTGACAAAATCCCTGTGCCTGCTGAACGTGTTTATGGAATCGTGTTCGGCCGCCAGAAAGGCACGAAACCGGCAGCGAATGATCCGAACGCGGCAGTTCAGCTAACCGGCATTTCGGGCGATATCTTCAAAGCAAAAACGATTACGCTTAATGGTGCGGAGCTGAAGGCAGAATCCAGTTGGGGGCAGTTGCTCAAAATGCCGCTCAGTCAGGTGCAAAAGATTGATCTCAGCGCGGGGCGGGTACAATTTCTGTCAGACATGCCCGCTCTTGTGGAACGCTTCGACGGAATCGATCCGGAGAACAGTCTGTTTGCCGGATTGATCGAACTTGACCAGCAGAAGCTGCTCTTCGGCCCGCAGCGCGATACGACAATCGAACGTCAGTCTAAACTTCGGTTGCGTGGTCGCGAATATGCCAAGGGTTTGTGTGTCCATTCTCGCACGGAGATGCAGTGGGACCTGGAAAAGCGATTCTCGTCGATGGAATGCGTGGTAGGGATCGATGATGAAGTTGCCTTCAATGGATCACATGTGGTCGGATTGAAGATAACCGGCGATGGCGAAGTATTGTTTGAGAAACTGATTGCCACGAGCGATGCTCCTTTGCCGATCCGCCTGTCTCTGGAAGGTGTATCGAGATTTACGATTCTTGTGGATTTTGGTGACGGAAGCAGCGTGTGCGACTGGCTGGACTTTGCGGATGCTCGCCTCGTGATTGCAAAGGAAAAGTTGTGAAGGAGGTTAAAGGCAATCTGCCGCAGGCCAACAGC
>JAGQQS010001103.1:0-3261 GCA_020426105.1 Planctomycetaceae bacterium | reverse complement strand
TATGTGGTTTGGTCGCATGTCGCGGCGAGCCGCGAAGTCCTGCCCGGCAGGCAGGACCTACAGAAAATGCTTACTGTTCGCAGCCTTATTGTTGCTCTGCAGCTTCAAATCAGTAAGCGCCCAGCCAAGTGTCATCGAGCGAGAAGCGGCGCGGGTTGAAACATTGCGGAAGATCATTCCCAGCGTCGTCTGTGTGATGGACCCAAAAGGGCAGGGCGGTGGTTCCGGAGTTCTGATCTCCGCCGACGGGTATGCCATCAGCAACTATCACGTGACATCCGGGGCTGGCTCGTTCATGAAGTGCGGACTGAGTGACGGGAAACTCTACGATGCAGTGATCGTTGGCATCGATCCGACCGGCGATATTGCGCTGATTCAGCTGCAGGGGCGAACAGATTTTTCGTTTGCCATTCCTGGTGACAGTGATCAGGTTCAGACGGGTCAGGAAGTCATGGCGCTGGGAAACCCGTTTCTGCTGGCGAGCGATTTTACTCCGACAGTCACCTATGGGATTGTCAGTGGGGTGCGTCGCTATCAATATCCTTCCAATACGTTTCTGGAATACACCGACTGCATTCAGATTGATGCTTCGATCAACCCGGGTAATTCCGGAGGACCACTGTTTGATCTGAATGGCCGCTGGATCGGAATCAATGGCCGGGCTTCGTTCGAAAAACGAGGCCGCGTGAACTCTGGCGCGGCGTACGCGATTTCCGTGAACCAGATTATGAAATTCCTGGGACACCTGAAGTGTGGTTTGATTGTGGATCACGGTGTGGCCGACTTTACCGTCGAAACATCTGAGTCGGGAGAAGTTCGAGTTGCGCAGGTATCGGCATTGTCGGATGCGTACCGGCGTGGATTAAGACCGGGGATGCAGGTGCTGTCGTTCGCTGGTCGCTTGCTGACGTCGGCCAATGATTTTCAAAACGTACTTGGCATTTTCCCGGAAGGCACGCGCCTGCCATTGAGATGGCGCGACACGGATGGACTGCACGAGGGAACGATCCGCCTGCGTCCCCTGCATGCATTTCAGAAAGCACCGGAACTGCCGGAAGAACGTCAACGACGACGCCCGGCGGATCCGGAACCACAGGACGACGAGGACGCTGAGTCAGCCGGAGAGGCGCAGCGGATTCCGGCCTCACTGGAGCGATTGTTCGTGGCTCGCGATGGTTTCTGCAATTATTACTTCAACGAGTTGCAGCAGTTGAAGCTAGTCAAGGCACTGCAGGAACGTGTGGCAGCCAACGGTGATCCGGCAACGGCATGGGTTGTTTCCTTTACGGCTGTGGAACCCGGGCCGCGATTGACGGGTGAGTTGACCATCGCCGATTCAGCGGTCGGGATGACACTGAATGATCGACCATTTCTCCAGAGCACCACCGATCCACAGGCTGCGGAAGAATCACCGCAGTTGCCAGGCCTGCTGATCGCTATGAATCAGCTGCGTCGATTGCTAAGTGGTGAAATCACTGCTTTTACTGAGCAACAGGCGGCGGGTCGTACATTCCATCTCCCGCTCCGCAAATATGTGGATATTCTGCTCACGCGCGAGGGGGTTCGTACCTGCCGCTGGTACTTTGAAGATGGCTCGGCACTGCCGGTGGGCGTGGACATTGAATATGCCCAGGGAATTGATGAGGCCCGTTTGTTGTTTGCCGACTGGGCAGATCGGAATGGTGCCGTGTTTCCCGGCCGCATCGGACTGATTTCTGGCGCAACAGAAGATCTGCTCTGGTTAGACACAGGCGATCTGACGGTGAACAGACGAAACGTTTCAGAAAAGAAGAAACCGTGAACAGCAGACAGATTTCCGGCGATGCCCAACATCGACTCCTGCATACCACCGGATGGTTGTGTTGTGTGAGCCTGATGCTGTTATTCGGGTGTTTCGCTTCGCCATGTCATGCAGCTCAGGCAGATTTTCAGGCAAGCTCGGACGTGCTGAAATCCCGGCAACAGACGATCGTGAAACTCTTCGGAGCGGGTGGCGGCAGTCTGGACTCCTACGGCACAGGGACACTGGTCTCAGCCGAAGGGCATGTCGCGACAGTCTGGAATCATTTGGTGGGAACAGGTTACCTGACGGCTGTAACGGCGGATGGTCGCAAATTTACCGTGGATGTCGTAGGGACCAGCGCGGAACACGATCTCGCACTGCTGAAACTCCGATCAGAGCCGGGCGATTCGTTTGCATGTATCGATCTGGCCAAAGCAAAGGACGTCGAACCGGGAACTCCCGTGCTGGCATTCAGTAACATGTTTCACGTCGCGACCGGAAATGAGCCAGTGTCCCTGGTCCATGGAGTAATCGCCGCCAGAATTCCACTGGCGGCAACGCAGGGCCGCTGGAGGTTTCCACTAAAATCGCCCGTATGGCTCATTGATGCGATCACCAACAATTCCGGAGCGGCCGGCGGCCTGCTGACCGACACAAATGGTGCGCCGATCGGCCTTGTCGGCAGAGAAATTCGACACGCCGCCAGTCGCACCTGGGTTAACTACGCGGTACCACTCACAACACTGAAGCCGGTGATTGAGACCCTGATGGCTGGCAAAAAGCTCGATGCACGCCCGAAAGATTCTGAAACCAATATCCCGGTGATTTCGGATCAGGAACTGACAGCACGATTCGGACTGACGATGCTGCCCAATGTCATTGAAAGAACTCCGGCATGGATCGATGCGGTGGCCAAAGATTCAATTGCGGCCAAAGCTGACCTGCAGCGTGGCGACCTGATTGTCATGGTGGGCGATACTGTGATTACGAGCGTCACGGATTTTCAGCAGCAACTTGCTGGTTACCGCAGCGGGGACCATGTCTCTCTGACAATCAATCGCGAGCAACAGTTGCTGCCCATCGATCTGCAGATTCCTTAGCACGCTCCGGCGAGCGGAACGGCCGTCAGCCCGCCGGTACGTTGCGATTTGACATTGTCCGCAGGATATCGACGATTATTCCAGCGCAAAATTACTCGATGAAAGATAAACCCATGATAGAAAGCACCCGTATCGTGATTGATCCGGAGATCTGCCACGGTTCGCCGTGCGTGCGAGGCTTGAGGTATCCCGTCACGATGATCCTGGAACTGCTGGCATCGGGAATGTCGCATTTGGAGATACTTGCTGAAACGGTACGCCACATCGGTTACTGTGGGTGACAATGGGCAATGTCACAAACAACGACCTGCTGAAAAGGTTTGAAGAAACACTTTCGGTTCGATCCAGCTCTTAATCCGAATCGATTCTTCGCACAAG
>JAGQQS010001102.1 GCA_020426105.1 Planctomycetaceae bacterium | reverse complement strand
TTGGAATCCCCCTTACCCTGCTCGTCGGGGCCGCGGTCGTTTCGCTGCGTGCCGAGAGTATTACGGAACATCAGCGTCAGGAGGTTGCCCGAGGTGGAGGAAAATGTGAACTGGTTCGTGTTGTACCTGCATGGTTAAGCGGCATCATGGGAAGTGAGTTCCATACGTTCCTTGACCAGACGACAATTACAAAGGTTGTCATGCGTGGTGACAATATTAGTGATGAAAAGGTCGGCAAGATCATCGCAGTACCGACTCTTGAAGTCCTCGAACTGGATCATTGCCCGGTGACAAGTGCGTGCCTTCCGGATATCGCAAAGCTGACTGAGCTCCGTTCCCTGGCTTTGACGGAAACGCAGATCACGGATATCTCCGCGCTGGCCACGCTGCCAAATTTGTATCGTCTGGATCTAAGTTTCAGTAAGACGCGAGATTCCGACCTGAGTTCTTTGCATCAGTTCCCCAGCTTGCGCACTGTCAATGCCAAAGGGCTTATGCTAACCGACAAAGGTGTCGAGGAGATTGCTAAATGCACTGAAATTGAGGAAGTCTGTCTGAGTGGCGCCACACTCAGTCCGACGGGACTCAAGCCACTGCAGGGGCTCAAACACCTCAAAAAGGTGATTTTGGTGCAGTCAATCTATGACGGTGCAGATGTGGCTGCTTTAAGGGCCGCGCTTCCCGAATGCGAGGTCGATCAGTAAGGCGTCTACAGATGGAAGTGCGTGGCAAAGTTGTCGTCGTCACTGGCGGTGGCAGTGGCATCGGTGAAGCGCTTTGCCGACGATTTTCCGCAGAAGGCGCTCGCGCTGTCGTTGTTGCCGATCTCGACGAAAATCTGGCACTCAGTGTCGCGTCGAGCATCGGAGGCCTGGCCGTCAAAACGGACGTGGCAGTCGAAAATGACCTGCAGCAACTCGTGGAAGTAACAACCGACAACGTCGGCCCGATCGATCTGTTTTGCTCAAACGCCGGCATCATCCTGATGGGAGGTGCCGAAGCGTCTGATTCCGACTGGCAGCGGATCTGGAATATCAACGTGATGTCGCATGTCTATGCGGTCCGCGCAGTGCTGCCCGGAATGCTGGCGCGCGGCGAAGGCTACCTGCTCCAGACAGCATCCGCTGCAGGGTTGTTGACACAGATCGGCTCGGCTCCATACTCAGTAACCAAACATGCGGCGGTCGCATTCGCCGAATGGTTGTCCATCACGCATCGCAGGGATGGCATCAGGGTTTCCTGCCTGTGTCCTCAGGGAGTGCGGACTCAGATGTTGTACCAAACCGATGGCGGAATTGCTGCACATCTTCAGGCGAGCGCCGTTGATACCGATACAGTCGCGGATGCTGTGATCGCAGGTCTGGCAACCGAACAGTTTTTGATTCTGCCGCACCCGGAGGTTGCCGATTATTTTCATCACAAAGCAAGTGACTATGATCGCTGGCTGCGCGGCATGTGTCGTCTTCAGGATCGCTTTGGGGCACCGCGATGAGTATGCTGACTGTAGTCCGGCATGGTCAGGCCTCGTTTGACACCGAGGACTATGATCAGCTGTCTGATCTTGGCCGGCAGCAGTCGCGACGGCTCGGAAAATTCTGGGCTGAGCAGGGACTTCGGATCGACTCAATTTACACCGGGCCGCGAGTTCGCCAGCAGCAAACGGCCGAGCTTGCGGGAATTGAGTATCAGCAGTCCGCGGGCGGCTGGCCCGACCCTGTCATGCTTCCGGAGCTCGATGAATATGATCTGCACGGACTGTTCAACTGCTTCGCCCCCCGCCTGGCGACGCTTAATCAGGATTTCAAGGAGCGAATGGAGACTTATCGCAGCAGCGTCGGCCGGGAAAATCGTCTGCGCGATTTTCAACACATGTTTGAACTGTTGCTGCGCGAATGGCAAAGGGCGGAGCCAACTGACGACCTTGAAAGCTGGTCGGCGTTTCGAGGGCGGGTGGCACGTGTGGTTCATCGGATTCAGAATGAAGCCAATTCGGGCAGTCGCGTGGTTTTGTTCTCGTCCGGCGGCTTTATCGGTGGGATTGTTCAGCATGGTTTGAACGTCGCAAACCAGACGGCGCTTGAATTGAACTGGCGAATCCGAAACTGTTCAATCACCGAATTTATATTCACACGAGATCGCTTCACACTCGACAACTT
>JAGQQS010001101.1 GCA_020426105.1 Planctomycetaceae bacterium | reverse complement strand
TCATCGATTGGGATGTCCACCACGGGAATGGCACGCAGGACATCTTCTACGAAGACGAACAGGTAACGTTTTTCTCTGCGCATCGCTTTCCATTTTATCCGGGCACCGGGCGGTTAGCGGAAACCGGTCGAGGCAAAGGCCTGGGTTCCACGTTTAATCTGCCGTTGGCATTTGGAATCAGCCGTCTGGACTACTTGTCAGCGTTTGATGTTATGTTGACGAAGGCTGCGGATGCTTGTCGCCCCGATCTTGTCATCATCAGTGCTGGTTTTGATGCTCATGCTGCTGACCCTGTGGGATCACTTGGGCTGGAAACGGAGGACTTCGAAAACCTGACCCGACTTGTGACGCAGGTGGCTGACACTCATTGCAATGGTCGTTTGGTGAGTGTTCTTGAAGGCGGGTACAACACGGATAAGCTTGCCGAATGCGTCGCACTGCACTTGAAGACAATGCTCAACTGACACACACGTGTCCGTTGAGGCAGGTTAGCTGTTGTTTTCGAAAGTCAGCCGTCTGTGGCAGACTTTGATCACAATTGCAGTCGAGCAACGGTGTTTGGGGTGGTAGCCACCTCCATCAGGAATTTAGTGCGTCGGCCACGTTGGTTCGATAGGCCGTCATTGCGGGCAGGAACCCTACAAGCACTGCCAGAAGCAACAACACGGGAAAAAGGATCCATTCCCACGGTGTGATGGCCCACGGATTCAGCAGCAATCCTGTTCGTGCTGAAACTGCAGGCGAAGCTAAAACGGCTATGCCATGCCCCACCAGCCAGCCGATGAGCCCACCGCCAACACACAGCACGGCGGATTCTGCAACGACAATTGAAAAGACGGTTGATCGCTGTGCACCGAGTGCCCGCATGATGCCAATCTCACGACGGCGGTCTGACATCGAGTTGTAGATACTGACAAAGATGCTGACGCCCGAGACCGCGATAATCACAGCTGTCAGCACAACGAGCGCTTTTTGAATATTTCCCAGCACGTTCTGCATGAGTCGCTGGATTGGTCGGATCGGGTTGACAGCCATCGCCTGGAAACCCTTTTTCAGATCACCACTTAAACTTATTGCATCAAAGTCCGAACGGGTCTTCACAAGGATGGAAGTCACTTCCTTCATAGCTTCAGGTGTTTCGTGATGGTGATGCGCATGGTCATGACCAGCGGCGGCGTCCTCTGCAAGATGAGCTTTCGCGCCATCGAGCTGTTGCAATGCCATCGCCAGTGTATCGGGCTCGGCAGCGTAGAAATCTCTCAATCGCTTTTCGATTTCGTTGATTGGCTTTTCATGACCTGCAATCGCGTAGAATCCCTCCAGGTTAAGAAAGACTGATCGGTCGTTTGCGGTCCCGGTTGGTGCAATAACTGCGACAACAGTGAATTTCTCGTCGTGAATATGATCGCTTTCCGCTCCGCCATGTTTGATCGTAAATTACGATCCCGTGTCCCACTGATTCAGCCTCGCTACTTCGGCACCGATGATTGCATCAAACAAGCCGTTCATGCGCTTTCCGCGAATCCGGAAGCTTTGCCCATGAGCGTACTCATGCTCAAAGTATTCAGATGTTGTGCCCACGATTGGAAAGGCACCTTGTTCAGTCACGTCGCCAAACGCCAACGGGATAGCCGTGGTGACACGACGGTCTTTCTTCAATTGGGAAAGATACATGTACGGCAGATTCTCGATCGGCGGCTGAATCCGATAAACGGAACTAAGCACCAGCTGCAAGTCGCTTCCTTTCGGTCCAACGATCAGGTCATAGCCGGTGG
>JAGQQS010001100.1 GCA_020426105.1 Planctomycetaceae bacterium | reverse complement strand
TATTGAATACAACCGACGACTCGGACATCTGCTTGTCGAGCGTCGTGATTACAAGCCCGCGCGGGCGTGTTTTGAACGCATCTATAAACTCGACTCAAACGACAGCGATGCGCGCACCATGATGGGACGGATCGATGCGGAATCGACAATGCATCGCGGCGGCTATGAGGACGCGGATAACACCAGAGATGTCAAGGTGGAACAAACCGTGGCCCCGGTGAATGCCTATGAAGCGGATCGTCAGGCCCGCAAGGGAACACAGAAAGCCGCTGATGCCCCCGGTGAATCGGAAGAGTCCGATCTGTTGCACGCAATTCGCAAAGACGCCAAAAATGTGAATCTGTATCTCAAACTGGCGGACCTCTACATTAAGGAGCGTCAATTTGGAAAAGCACAGGATCAGTATCACAAAGCCCTGGAAATCACGAACAATGCTGAAATCCGTGAACAGCTACACGAAGTGCAGTTGACGATGCTCCGTAATGATCTGTCGGATGCCGCGATTCGAGTGCAGAAAAATCCCGGCAAGGAACGACTTGTCGAGAAGGTCAAAATTCTCAGAGCGGAACTGCTTCTTAAGGAAATTGAGTTCCTGACGTTTGGTGTCGATCTGCATCCGAACGACATGCGGAAGAAATATGAGCTGGCTCAACGCCTCATGAACATCAAAGAAACCTCGAAAGCTATTCCTCTGCTGCAGCAAGCGGTTTCTGACCCGAGGATCAAAGTTGAGGCCATGGTGCTCCTTGGCGAATGTTTTGCGAAGGATGGCAAACTGGAACTCGCGCGAAGGCAATTCGAAAAAGCACTGGATGGACTAAGTTCCACGGACAAGCCGGATTCCTTCAAGGCAGCACACTACTATCTCGGCCGCATCTTTGAAAAGGCGAAGAAACGCGATCAGGCCGAACATCACTACGGCGAAATTCTCGCCGTCGATTACGAGTACAAGGACGTTCTGAAGCGACTCGAAGAGCTTGGTGGCAGCGACGGCGGAATCGGTGATTAACGGGTCGGCCCGGGCGTTACAACAGCCGGATGACTGGCGTTCTCACGCTCTTTCGGGCAGTTATCCCTAAGGGATGGCGTAATTGACGAATCAGATGTTGCTTTTTGGTCAAAAGTTCCGAAGATGACAGACTAAACCTGTTGAGACGCAACTCCTGATAAAAGCGGCATGTTCGCCTCGATGAAGACGAATTAGTCATGAATTCGACGACTCGTCGTTGTACTGCGGCCCCGGACGTCAATCGTTGATCCTGCCTGATTATCCTGTGTTGGAGTCAAACCAGCGTGTTTCCAGCTTCACAAACTCAGCATAGGCATTTTACGGTTGTCCTGTCCTTACTGGTCTGTGCCGCCGCGGTCGTTGCGTGTATGCCCCCTGCAGCCTGTGGACAAGAAACTGTAGTGCCGGCGACGGCGGAAAAGGCCAGCCCGACGAGTCAGCCGTCGGCTTCCCCCTCTCCCGTGAAACCTCCCGCAACTCCGGCGAAAGAAGGCGAGGTTCCCGCGACGCCTGCTGCGAACGCACCGGCAGCGAATCCCGCTCCGGCTCAGGATACGGTCAAGCGACCGACGGCCGAAAAATATGTGCCCCAGAAAATTGATACTGAAGTCCGCCGAAATCCCGATGGACTTGTGACATTCAACATTGTCGGCCAGCCGTGGGAAACGGTATTGCAATGGCTGTCCGATGCCTCTGCACTGTCGCTCGACTGGCAGGAACTTCCGGGCGATTCCCTGAATCTGATCACGACACACGAATACACGATGGAGCAGGCGCGCGATTTAATCAATCGGCACCTGCTCATGCGTGGATTCACGATGATCGTCAACGGCGAAATCATGTCGATCATGCGGACAAAGGACCTGAATCCGGCCATGGTCGCTCGTGTCAAACCCAGAGACCTCGAAACACTCCCAGACCACACAATCTGCAAAGTCTCATTCAATCTCGACTGGCTCGTTGCGGACGATGCTGTTGAGGAGCTCAAACCGATGCTCAGTTCCGCCGGGCAAATTCATAAACTCAGCAAAACAAATCGACTGGAGATCCTTGACACTGCCGTTAGCCTGCGACACATCTGGGAACTGCTGCAGGATGAGCAATCCGCCAGCGGTGACGATCAGCTGGTACGGGCGTTTCGCCTTGAACACCGGCGGGCCGAAGACGTAATCCCACTGCTGCGTGACTTACTTAAGCTGCAGGCTCCCGCGGGTGAGCGGCCCGCTGGCAGCAGTGGCATGGACCCTAATATGGTCATGCAAATGATGCAGCAAATGCAACAGGCCATGCAGCAGAAATCAGCCACACCGGGCGGTGGAGCACCAGCGCCCAAAGAGACGCGACTTGTGCTGAATCAGCGTGAAAACATGATTCTGGCACAGGCGGCTCCTGATCAGATGGCGATCGTTGAACGGGCCATCCGAGAGATCGATGTGCCCCGTGGAGGTGAAAGTGGCTTACTGCAGAATATCGGGCGCATGAAAATCTATCGACTCGAGTCAGTTGATCCGCAAACGCTCGTCGATCTGCTGCAGCAGCTGGGTGATCTTGATCCGGGGACTGTATTGAAGGTGGATAAAGAAAAGAAGTCGATCATGGCCTGGGCCACCCTGGCTGACCATCTGACCATTACAACGCTGGTAGACAAGCTTGACCAGTCGTCGCGGCAGTTCGAAGTCATCACGTTGAAACGACTGGATGCCGAATACGTGGCGGGCACGATTCGCATGCTGCTGGATGCTGAGATCAAAGAGGAGGACACTAATACTCGTCCCCGCTACTTCGGCTTCTACGACCCGAATCAGGGCCAGGAAAAATCGAAAGAACGCAAATTTCGCATTGAAGCCGATATCGAAAACAATCGCCTGCTGGTGAATGCGAATTCTCTTGAAATGGATGAGATTCGCACTCTGCTGATTAAGCTGGGCGAACTGCCGGATCCCAATGCGACCGATGATGGGATTCGTGTCTTCGAAATTAACCCGGATGAAAATCTGCATGATCTGCAGCGACGTCTGGAGCAATATTGGGGCCGAAAAAATCAACTCGAATTCGATTTGCCGGAAGAACTGCCCGGGCAGGATGAAACCGGATCTTCGACGGATAAACAGAATTCGGACGACCCTGCCGCCCTGGACAGCGCGAATCAGAAAAAGCAAAAACCTCAGGATGTAACGCGTCAAACATCTGCAGCATCGGCCGTTTCAATGTGGGTTGACGGACGCAGGCAGTCCGCGAAAACAGACCACGCTGTGGCAGACGCAACTCCCGGCGCGGCATTCGATGAATTGCTTCGCCAATCGCTCGTTTCGTCGGAAATCGTGAAATCAGCTGCGGCTGGATCAGCAGTCGTAGTGCTGACGAGCCGCAACGCAGATGAGGGAACACCAGCCGCTGAGGACTCAACAGAACCGGATCAGATAAACCAGGAGGCACCATCTGCCAGCGACAGCGACAGCGAAATATCTGAATCGCCAGACGCCTCTGAGCCGGTGATTGACCGCAAACTGATCGAGCGTCTGCATCGACAGCTGCAGAAGTCTCAGCAGGAGACCGGAGAATCAAACCCTGCAATACCGGAAAATTCTGCGTCGGAAGTTCCGGATGATACTGCCGAAGCGGCAAACTCGCCCGAGCATTTCGGTCGATCTGAGAGGCAGGATGCTCCGATAAAGTTTTCTGTCACGCCGGATGGCAAACTCATCGCCAGCAGTCGCGATATCGCCGCTCTTGCCGAACTGGAAGCACTGATGGGGCAGGTCGCAGCTCCGCGTCGCAGTTACAAAGTTTTTCGCCTCAAGTACGCGACTCCCTCATGGGTCACCCTGAACCTTAAAGACTTTTTTAAGTCCGAAGAACAGACCAAGAGTGGCCTGGAATATGACCCCTGGTGGGGTATCGTGCCTTCTCAGAAGAAGACCACGGGGAAACACAGTCTCTCGAAACGCCGTCAGCCGCAGTTTATTTCGGATAATTTCACCAGCACGATTCTGGTACGGGACGCGGATCGCCGTCAGATGCAGATCATTGAAGATCTGATCAAAGTCTACGACGTTCCGGAACCGTCCGA
>JAGQQS010001099.1 GCA_020426105.1 Planctomycetaceae bacterium | reverse complement strand
GCTTCCCGATGGATGACTGCAGAGCGGAACAGCGGGCGTGCGGCGGGATTGCATAACAGATAATCGATCCGCCAGCCGCGGTCCAGTTCACGGGCGCGGCCGCGATTTGACCACCATGAATAAGGCCCCTGAATGTCGCCATGGTGTTCTCGAATCAAGTCGTGCCAGCCGGATGCCAGCAGGTTCCCAAACCATTGTCGCTCATGTGGCAGAAACCCCGACGTTTTCTCGTTGGCCCGTGCGTAAAAGATGTCCTTTTCCGTATGTGCTACATTGATGTCACCCCCAAAAAACACAGGAATATCCCCGGGGCGGCTGTCGGTCCAGCGACGAAACTTTTTCATCCACAACTCCTTCACCGTCTGTCGTTCCGCCCCTGATGAACCCGAAGGAAGATACACGCACGCCAGCCGGATGCCGTGTATTTCCACTTCGATGATTCGCCCCTCATCATCGCGATCCGATTTTGAGAGTCTGAGAGTTATGACGTCAATCGGTTTTCGAGACCAGATAGCCGTACCGGAGTAGCCGGGTCGGCGGGCAGGATTCCAGACGACATGCCACCCTTCAGGGGCGCGAAATTCTGCAGGCAGTTGATCCGGGCGCGCCCGAATCTCCTGCAGCAGCAAAATATCGGGCTGTATCGCGTCAATCTTTTCTTGAAACCCTTTCCTGATAGCTGCTCGGAGGCCATTTACATTCCATGTCACAATTCGCATCGGATAATTTGCCTGCGTAAGACGGGGTTGATTCGAGGGCTACGTTGTCCGTATGCCTGAAAACGCTAAAAACGCTAAACTCAGCACTTTTGTAGAAAAGTTAAGAAATATGGGTAATCCAGTGGACTTAGATCGCCTTGTTGAATTATTCTGATCTGCTGGGCAAGTGGAAGTGAAATGGCGCGTTTGCTTTACTCGCAAAATTTCACTCGTTATGATGCTCGGTCACTTTGTTGGGGGGTATCTGGGCGTACCAGAGACCTGCCACCGTTCCGAATACGGGGCCATTTAAGGGGTATTAGTAGTATGAAAACTCTTCGATTCATATCGACGCTGGTCGTGTTGGGTTTGGCCACGGTTGTTACGGCGGGCTCGCTTTATGTGACTGCAAGCGCTGCAGCCCAGCAGGAATCAACAGATTTTGATCCAGCGGTTTCAGATGCCGCGCAGGTTCCTGCGGCTCCGATCACGGTTGTAGATGCCGTTAGTTCACATTTGGAAAAATCCCGGATTTTGAATCATTTTCAAAGTCATGTGATTCTCGATGAGAATCGCGGGTTCAACGGGCGCTTCTCTTCGTTAAGTGGAACAGATGGTCACTCTGCGTCTGCTGCAAACATGATTGTGCGTTTGGCTCAGCATGGTTCAATTATTGCCTCGACGACGACCGACGCCAGCGGTCGCTTTTCATTCACAGGCCTTCCAGAAGGTGTTGTCGCGATCATGGCAGAAGGCCCGAATTCGCTGGCGATGTTTGGGCTTGTGTTGTTTGGCCCGGAAACTGCGGTTCCCGAAAACGCCGATTTGAAGGCGGCTGGACTTGAGCTCGATCTGGACTCAGCAGTCGCTGCAGGGGCGGATGTGCCGACTGTCAAAGAATTGTTGTACTCCCGGTCAGGTTCAGGTGACAGAAGGTTCGCGAGTGAAGTCACGGCAGAAGATCAGGGATTCAGCTTTGGCACAGGTGAGCTGTCAACCACGGTTCGGAATCGAGCTGTGAGCCTGCAGGAGGACGGCACCCTGCGTGGTGAAATCAGTGTGATTGATGAGCGAACGGGGCGACTTCGCGAAGTGCTCGACCTGACCGTACATTTTGTGCGAAACGGTGTTCGGGTGGCATCCTCAGAAGTTGCCAACGATGGAGGCTTCATCGCGAATGGTTTGAC
>JAGQQS010001098.1 GCA_020426105.1 Planctomycetaceae bacterium | reverse complement strand
GGTGTCACACAGACCGTTGAAGGACACCTGGCGAGCGTTTACAGTGGTCGCGGAGCTGCCAGGCTGAAGCTCGGGGATTTCGAGAGTGCAGTGGCGGACTTTGATCGTTCTATGGACCTGGATCCCACTGGCCGCAGTGATCAAAGTATCAGAACGCTCACCTACAGGGGAATGGCGTTGGTGGGAATGGGACGCGAAGATGACGCATTGAAAGATATTACCAGAGCCATCGAATTTGAAACGGCTCCCGAACAACTCTATATTCGCGCCGAGATGTTCAGCAGGAAGGCTCGATATTCAGATGCAATTCAGGATTTGGCCAGAGCGATTCAGATGGACGCTTCTAACCCCTACTACTATCAGTCTCGTGGCTCGTGTTTAATGAAACTTGGTCGACAGGAAGATGCTGTGGACGATTTTTCAAGGGCGGTCCGGCTGCAGCCCGATTTCGTAACGGCATTGCAAAGTCGAGGGGAGGCGTACGCCAAAGCCGATCGCCATGCCGAGGCAATCGATGACTTCTCGAAAGTGATCACGCTGTCCCCAGGGTTTGCGGATGCCTATTCAGGTCGGGCGAAATCCCTGCTGCGTGTTGGAGAAATCAAGTCTGCAAGAACAGATATGGAGGCATTCGAAACGCAGTTTGGTGAGTCCGATCCGGAACTTCGCAGGCTGCTCAATGAAATGTCGACGGAATCGTCGAGTCGGAATCGCCGCTGAATTGTTCAGCAATACACATTGTTCCTCGTATATTGGTCAACCCAGCATAATCCAGCGTGGATGAGGTTACCGCATGTCGGAGTCCGCAAGTCGGTTGTTAAATCAGGCTTCGCTGCCGGGAGCTGCCAGCGCCTCAGGTGGATGGATTCTGAACTCCTGGTGGGATCAACTGCTGATTGTTTCAACGCCGCTGGTGGTAGTCCCGATCGTCTTCTTGTTGTCTTCGTCCTGGGTCGGCGTGGAGGTGGATACGATCGTGATCATCGTCACGGCGTTTTTTGCGCTGGGACATCACCTGCCGGGGATGATTCGTGCCTACGGTGATCGGGAACTGTTTCAGCGATTCCGGTTAAGATTTATTTTTGCCCCACTGACGTTCATCGCCGTAAGCTTCCCTTTGTACCGCTATCACTACGAAGTGTTCATGGTGACGCTCTACTTCTGGGGGTGCTGGCACGGTTTGATGCAATTGTACGGGTTCGTGCGAATCTACGATGCCAAAGTTGGCTCGAATGCTCCGGTCACAGTCTGGCTGGATTGGCTGATGTGTCTGAGCTGGTTTCCGACGGCGTTGACGTTTTCACATCGAAGGACTGCCGACTTCCTCGAATTCTGGTATACGTTTGGCGGCCCAGCCATTCCAGCCTCGTCGGTCCCCGTGTTCCGATGGATTTGCCTCTTGTGTTCAGTCACCATCCTTTTGGCGTTCATAGTGAACTATGTTGTCCAGTCCTGGCGAGGTCAGCCGCCTAATCCGGTTAAGTTGCTGATGCTGAGCAGCGGAATCGGATTTTGGTGGTTCTCATTTGTGTATTTGCAGTTCAGCGGCCTGAGTGTGACGCTCTTCGAAATTGCCCACGATGTGCAATACATGACGATCACCTGGTTGTTCAACTGTCGACGTGTGAAGTCGAATCCTGAGTTCGATGGGTTTATGCGATTTGTATTTCGTCGCGGCATGGTCCTGCTTTACCTGGGACTGATCGCCGCGTATGGAGCCCTTGGCCTGGTACCATCGATCGTCCAGGACGGCTCGGTCTTTGCCTTCTTCAATGCCTTCATCCTGATCTCGACAATTCTGCACTACTACTATGATGGTTTCATCTGGAAAGTTCGTGAAAAATCGACACAGGCTGCTTTGGGAGTTGGGGCTGGAACAAACGTCTCCCGAAGCACGTCCATGAACGGTGGAGGAATTCCGCACCTCCTCAAGTGGAGCCCCATGATTCTGTTCATTGGATGGCTTTTCGTGACGGACATCACCGATTCAACCGTCACGGCGGAAGAGAAGAAGGAGCTCAAGCAGTTGTATGAGCAGCAGTTAATGGCCTCAACGACCGCTCCGAAAGGTGAAGCCCGACAGAGCTGGCTGTTTGCGGAATTTGATCAGGTACAAAAGATTGCCGCTGCTGTTCCAGGCGATCAGGACGCACAGCTGCGAGCGGCAGTCATGCTGGCAAATTTTGGCCGCAAAGATGAAGCCGTCGATTTGGTCAGGGCGTTTCTGAAGCAACGTCCGGACAGTGCGAATGCCTGGCTGGTCTTCGGAGAAATAGATCTGTCTCGGGGGCGCCCTGATGAAGCGTTTAAGTCCTTTGAGTCCGCATTTAGCTGCGCGACAACAGACCGGGAGCGTTCAACGGCGAGTCTTAAACAAGGCGAGGTGTACGCGATTCGGAAACAATATCAGTCGGCAAGGCAAAAATTTGAACAGGCACTACAGTACAATCCCAGGCTTAAATCCACACTCGATTCCCGGCGGG
>JAGQQS010001097.1 GCA_020426105.1 Planctomycetaceae bacterium | reverse complement strand
CGCCGCACGCCGAATGGAAACCTCGTTGCAAAGGCTGCTCACTGCTCGAAACGTGCATGCCCAAAGCCTGGCGTCCCAAAGCCACCGCCGCCAAATATCTCGAAGACCTGATTAATGATGACGCCTGATACACCGGAGCGCGGACGTCCCGTCCGCAAAACATCACCGTACCGCAACAGTTCGTATCACGCAGCGTCCCCCAAAAACCTGTGCTGCTCATTCATTACCCACCGGAGGGCCGAAGAATGTCCAATGAAACCAAAATCGAAAGGTCGTGCGATCGTGTTGGGCCGGAACCTGCTGCGGCGGACGGGACGTCCGCGTTCCCGGCGGGTGACGGGGCGTATGCGACTGCTGCGGCGGACGGGACGTCCGCGCTCCGGGATGGAATATCGGTGAGCCCGGTTGGCTGGACTTACCGAGGTTACCTGCCGCACTTTGATGACCAGGACACACCGCAGTTCATCACCTTCAGGCTTGCCGATTCTATGCCGGCCGATGTGATTGAAGGGTGGAAGCGAGAACTGGGTCTGGATGAATTGTCGCAACATTCCGATAACAGCAAAACCTCGCAGGCAAATCGTAAGCTTCGGGAACGCATCGAGAAGTATCTCGATTGCGGTTATGGTGATTGTCTTCTGAAGCATCACGAGAACGCGGAGCTGGTGGCGAACGCTCTGCAGCATTTTGACGGCATTCGATACCAGTTGTTTGCCTGGGTGATCATGCCGAATCATGTCCATGTGCTGTGCCGTCAAAAATCAGGCTGGCCATTATCGAAAATTATTCGCAGCTGGAAATCGTTTACGGCTCATGCGATCAACAAATCATTCGCACGCACAGGGGCGTTCTGGCAGGCGGATTACTTCGACCGCTACATTCGAAATGACGCTCACTTCCTTGCAGTTGCTCACTACATCGAAACGAATCCGGTATCCGCTGGTCTTTGCACCACTGCCAGCGAATGGCCGTACAGCAGCACGCGCCGGACCGAGGACGTCCCGTGCGCAGACCGGAGCACGGACGTCCCGTCCGCATTACTTGCCGTTCGCCCCGAACATCCGAATGCAGAATAGTGCCATATCCTTAGCACGTTAGATGAGACACCTCGGTGCGGCATTCAAATATCCGACGAGACGTCCGCGCTCCGGAGAAGCCATGAAACATCACCTCAATACACTCTTCGTCATGACACAGGGCGCGTACCTGAAAAAGCACGGCGAAACCATCGTCGTGCGAGTCGAAAAGAAGGATCGACTGCGACTGCCAATGATCAACGTGGGAGCCATCGTCTGCATGGGTCGCATCTCCTGCAGCCCACAGCTACTGGGTGCTTGCGCTCAAAACGGAATCGCCGTCAGCTTCATGACTCAGAATGGGCGATTCCTGGCCGCCGTCAACGGATTCACTCCGGGCAACGTGCTGCTGCGACGCGAACAGTATCGACGGGCTGACGATCCCAAAGCCACGGCGGCCATCGCTCGAGCCTGCATCATTGGCAAGTTGTCCAATTATCGCACCGTCCTGCGACGAGCTGTCCGCGATCAAACTGCCTCAGAAGCAACTGCCCGTCTGGAGAAGATCGCGACGCGAATCGACATGCGACTTCGCACGCTGCAAACGGAATTCGATGTTGACCAGCTGCGAGGTGTTG
>JAGQQS010001096.1 GCA_020426105.1 Planctomycetaceae bacterium | reverse complement strand
GCACTTTGCCGTCTGCAGAAGGGAAGGCATCAAACACCACCAGCTTGAAATCCGGTTTGGGTGGCCGGACGGAAAGTCGATAAGTTAACCGTGGATCACCACGCGTATCACCGTAGCGATCCCGGAGCCGGATTCGATAGGTCCCATCTTCAGGGACATCCAGCCGGAATGACGGATCGTCGCTTAGTGTTGGCAGGTCAGCACCACCAGGATTCTGTTTGTCGTCGTCTTCGGTGGCCAGTCGATTGTAAGTGACGGTACCATCGGCGTTGGTGACGATCCGTTCGATCATCAGCAGCGGATCAGCAGCTGACCCCAATCGCTGGGCAAAAACTTCCGCCACCCATGCCTCACCCTTCCTGGCATCGAAGCGAAAAATGTCTTCATCAGATCGCTCTGCAAAAGCCCCGGCTGCTTCGAATGGCGGAGTCGTCGGCTGATCAGGATTTTCCGCAGCTTCGGAAATTGGTGCGGTGTCGGCTATGCCGATCCGCACGAGATTGCCAGCGATGCCAGACCACCAGAAGGAATCAGCAAACGCCGCTGTCGCTGAAGCACCGACAGGATTTCTGCCGGTGTCCGGAAGGATTGTCATCTGCTGGCGATAGATCGTCTGCCCCTCAACTTTCCTTTCTGTCGGGCTCCCCTCTGGGAGATGGCGTCCGTAGATCGTCACCGGCGTCGGAGCGTTTTCAACAACAAATGCCGGACTCACCCAGTCGATTAACGGACGTGAATCAAAAGCGAGACGGTATACGAACTGATCCCCGCCGCCATAAACAGCGTCCTGAACCCGCACAGTCAGTTCCTCGTCCTGCGCCGCCTTGAAGACCAGGCAGGCCTCCTGAGCCAGGATTCGGCGGGATTCCGCAACACGACGGCCGGCAGCGTTAAAAAGCTGCAGAACCGGCTGCATCGAAGAATCAATTTTCTCTGCTTCAGATCGCACCACCAGCGTCTGGCCAGCCTTGACTGTAATGCGATAAAAGTCAACGTCCGTGGCCCCATTGGCCCGAGCGTTGATGATCGTTTCCATGGTGACCGGTGTCGCCTGTGCCGAAGTGTTGTTCGGCTCAGATTCTGCAACTTCCGGAAGAGAATCGACCCGAAAAATTCGGGGATTGCTGACCCCAAACAGACCGCGAACACGCACGTCATAGAGTCCGGGAGGAACATCGGGACTCACTGTCACCAAAAACGCATTCGGCACGGGCATGCCATTGGCATCGGTCTTCTGAACGGCAGTAATCCCCGGATGTGCAAAGACCATCTGGTCGATTTCATCCAGATCCGTTCCGCCACCGATCGTCACGTCCACGGACGTGCCCTGCTGCCCTCCCGGTGGGAACACGGACGTGATCCGGGTTTGAGGAAGTTGCGCGAACGCATGCTGTCCGGCAATTGCCAGAGCGACTGCCAAAAGAAGACGAATCCCAGTCATAGGGCGAGTTCCTGGGGATGTAACGGGGCGGGAATTCTGAGGATTGAGCGCGGAGCGTGAATCAATGATTGAACTGGAATTCCTTGGTATTCACAAGTGCCCAGACAATGTCTTCATAGCCGCCACGCACGTTGGCTTCGTGGCTCTTGATGTAACTGATCGCCACTTCAAGTTCTTCGGGGTTAGGTTCTCGTGCAAAGACCCAGCGATACAATTCTTTGATGCGTTCCTCATTTGAACGTCCCGTCTCGCCGGACAGTCGAGCCGTTCGTGCTCCGTCACGTGAAATCTTTTCCTGAATCTCTTTTCCATTCAGCAAATGCAGGCTCTGCGCCAGATTCGCGTCTGTACTGCGTTCGCACTCGCATGCGGTGTCACCCTTCGGCTGGCCAAACACCTGCAGAAAGTATGTCGAATTTGAGGCATCGGCAAGTTGCAGTGCTTTGGTTCCCGCCGGCATTCCGCCAAAACCTTCTCCCGTATCGGTCACCTGATGAAAGGCATCGTACAACACTTCCGCACTCAAACGACGCGGGTAGTAGCGTGAAAAATTCTGTTTGTCGTTCCCATTGAATTCATTTGGCAGCGCGCTCAGCTGATACGTGCGCGAGCGACAGATCGTGCGGACAAGATCTTTGAGGTCAAAGCCGGACTGGATAAAGTGGGCTGCCAGAGCATCCAGCAATTCCGGATTGGACGGTGGATTCGTCGCCCGCATGTCGTCCTCAGGCTCCACTATGCCACGGCTGAAAAAGTGCTTCCAGTAGCGATTGACAAGTGACTTGGCAAAGAACGGATTCTGTGGATCACTCATCCAGTCGGCGAGTTTGATCCTCGGATCACTGTCGGCCGGAATATCGAACGCCGGCGTGCCAAGTCCTGTCGGTTTTAGTGCCTTCCCGGAGCGAGGATTGTTGGCCGTGGCCACACCTTCATTGTGGAACACACGTCGATCGCGCATGGCGGTCGATGCATTCGGGATCGTCTTCTTGCCCACACGACCATAAAACGCCGCCATGCCGTAGTAGTCATCCTGACTCCATTTCTCAAATGGATGATGATGACAGCGGGCGCACTGAATTCGCAGACCCAGAAATAGTTGCGCGGTGTCTTCCACCTGCTCTTCGGTACTGTCAACGTCACGATACCACGTTACGGCAGGATTAATCTGCGGATCACCGGACGCCGTCACGATCTCCCGTACAAACTGATCATACGGCGTGTTGTCATACATTTTATTCCATAACCATTGATGGAACAGCATCGTCCCTGGAGTGTCTTCTCCGTTGACTTTGTGGTTTCGGAGCACAAAGTTCCACTTATTGGCAAATTGATCTGCGTATTCAGGGCTGTCGAGCAACCTGTCAATAAGACGATCACGCTTATCGGCCGATGAATCTGACAGGAACGACTGGACTTCTGCCGCAGAGGGCATTGTGCCGGCAATATCCAGCGAGACACGTCGCAGAAATGTCGCGTCGTCGCAGACTTCAGACGCCGGGATGCCCAGCTGCTTGAGTTTTCCGAAAACCGCGTTATCCACAAAATTGACAGGTTCCGGCATATTAGACGTATCCGCCCCCAGCGGAATCGTGGCTCGAAACGTGGCAACCTGCCCCTGATAGCGCGCCATGATTGCGACTTCACCAGCCAGATCAAGCGTGCTCACCAGCCCTGTGGTGGAGCATTCTGCCATCTCCGCTTCGTTAGGCTCAAATAACGCCATGCGCGTGACGTCTTCCGTGCTGCCATCGCTGTAAGTCGCAATGACGGCAATCTGCTGCTGCGCCTTCTGCGTCATCGTCCGCGTCTCAGGCACACAGCGAATTCCGGTAACAAGTGGATCGCTGTCACCACCATAGGGCATTCCCTGCTCTATCCACTGCACGAGGAGATTGTATTCTTTACTGTCGGCCTCCATCCGCTTTCCGCCCCCATGGGGACTGCGACCAATGGCCTTTTTCAGCAGCAGACTTTCGGCAGGCACGGCGGGGAAGATTCGACGCCCGCGTGATTCCTTGCGAAGGAATTCAAAATCGTCCGCCGGATAAAATCCCAGCAGAGACAGTTTAAACCCGTTTTGACCACCGGATTTGCCGTGGCAGCCTCCGCCATTACAGCCCAGTTTCGTGAAAATTGGAACAACCTGGTTCTGAAAGCTGATC
>JAGQQS010001095.1:1024-4198 GCA_020426105.1 Planctomycetaceae bacterium | reverse complement strand
TTCTTCGTCCCACATCAGGAACTTCCAGTCGCCGTTTTCTTCGTCGGCGTACTTTTCAAGCCGTCCGGCGCGCATCAACTGTCCCGGTTTGGCAACTCCGTTGTCGTCGGTCGTGACTTCGACCAGGTACGGGCAGTCGGTGTACTTCTTCGCATATTTGATGAAGTAATCGGTTTGCTTTTGATGATGGAACTCGGTCAGCAGGACATGATTGACAGCCATCCACCAGGCACCGTCCTGTCCTGCGTTCACTGCCACCCATTCGTCCGCATACTTTGCCACCATGTTGAAGTCGGGAGAAAACACCCACAGCTTGGTCCCGTTGTGTCGGCCTTCTGCGAGAAAGTGACAGTCGGGCGTGCGCGTCATGCCGATGTTGGCCCCCATCGACACCAGCATCTTGGCGTGATACCAGTCCGCACTTTCGGCGACGTCCGTTTGTTCGCCCCAGGTTTCGGGCGACGCCGGCGGAAGGTCGCAATACCAGTCATAGAATGACAGTGAAATTCCCCCAATCAACTGCATCAGTCGCGCGCCGGCCGCGTAGCTGATCATCGACATCGCCGGAATCGGCGAGAATCCCGCAATGCGATGCGGACCATGCTTCTTAATCGTCTGCACCATCGATGCAGAAATGATCTCCAAGGCCGTTGCCCAGTCGGTTCGCCGCAGGCCGCCCTTACCGCGCGCACGCTGCCAGCGTTGTCTGGATTCCGGGTTTTCGACCAGACTCTTCCAGGCATCCACCGGGTCTGCATGATTGGCCCGTGCCTGCTTCCAGAGATCCAGCAGGGCTCCGCGAATGTACGGATATTTCACTCGCAGCGGACTGTAGAGATACCAACTGTACGAAATCCCGCGTTGGCATCCACGCGGTTCGTACGGCGGAATACCAGCCTCCAGTAGCGGATAGTCCAGTCCCTGCATTTCCCAAGTAACGATGCCGTCTTTGACATAGATGTTCCAAGTGCAGCCGCCAGTGCAGTTCACACCGTGAGTGCTGCGAACAACTTTGTCATGTTGCCAGCGATTACGATAAAACTCCTCCCATTGCCGCCCCTCAGGAGTCACTTCATCTTTGATCCACGCGAGTGCGTCGAGAATACTCATTGCTTGCTCCGTTGCGAACTGGCTTCCACAAGTGCGCGTCGCACTGAGTGAAGCCGCCCTTTCCAGATAAGGTCGAACCCAAAGATGACCGCCGCTGATATTGCCAGTCCGATCAGAAGAAATGCAATCCGACTGACCGACGGTTCTGCTTCGCTGTTCGCCGCGCCGGATTCAAAGTAGGCCGCCAGAACGTGAATCTCGTCAGCTTCCAGCGGGTGGTTCTTAAAGATGGGCTGCATCGTTTCCGTTGCGGGGGCCATCAGCCACGCGCTCAGTGCTTTTCGCCCTTTGAGCCGTTCATAAACACGGGTCAGATCCGGCCCCAGTCGCCCTCCGCCCAACGCAGAAATGTCGTGCATCCCGTGACAGGAAATACACGCCGCCCCGCCATTTTTCAGCGCCCGCGCCCCGACAAAAAGCTCATGCCCGGCTTGGCGATCCTGGTCTGTGAATGGCTTGCTGGAAATCTTGACTCCCTCAAACTGCGATTTTTCGAGAGCCGATTCCGCCTCCAGCATTTTAAGGATTTGCTCCGCACGATAGCGTGTCATTCCGGGTGCAATCGGCATCACAACGCCACGAGACTCTTCAACCATCTTCACCGCATAGCCATCACCGCTGTCAACGACCGTCTTGGGATTCTGCAGAAAGTTGATCAGCCATTCTGCCTCACGCCGCTTCCCGACATCTTTAAGGTCTGGCCCCGTCAACCGCCCTCCGCCAACAGTGTGGCAGTTCATGCAGTTTTGGCGGTAGTAGTCCGGTGTGTCCTGAGCAGAACCGCTGGACGAAGCAATGACGGCAAGAAGAAATGCGAATAGCCGCAGCGGCACTTGTGGAGAATTGTGCCACTTGCGGACCGAGCGCACAGGCCGCACATGCCGTAACGTTGAATGTTTCAATCCCAATGCAAACCTCATGACTTCGTCCAATCATGATTGCTGAATAGTTGAGCCGCAGAACAGGATGGCAAGTGCTGTACCGCCATTCCAATAATCAGATATTCATATCCACATGTCGTCTTTTTGGAAAATTAGCATTGCACAAACTTGACGTAAAGGTCCACCTGCAGATTAATTTGAAAATCTCAAAGCGAACTACACTCACAGGATTTGCTTCGCATGTGCACAGGTTGCACGCCTGCCCCCATCCGCACACTGGAGACCCATAATGGCTCATCCGGTGGAATCCTGGTCCACCCGTATTCGGGCTGTTATTCCGGACTTCAAGATCCTAAGATCAGTGTTGATGCCTGACGGAATTGCGGGGAATAGAAAAACGGGCGAAACCAAGTCCAATCAAAAGCGATCTGCTGGAGCGGCGATAATGTTTTCACAAACTGTCGAATACGCCCTTCGCGCAATTGTGACGATTGCGCAGAACGATGGGCAGCCCTGTACGGCAAAGAAGCTGTCCGCGATCACTCAGGTGCCATTGCCCTATCTGTCCAAGCTAATGCAGGGGCTGGTCCGCGGTGGCTTGGTAACGTCGCAACGCGGACTGCACGGCGGTTTCCTGCTCACAAGAAGTCCGAGGGATCTGACGATATACGACGTCGTCAGTGTGGTTGAACCCATCAAACGCATCGTTCAATGTCCACTCGGGATTCAGTCGCACGGCACAATCCTATGTCCTCTGCATCGTCGTCTCGACAACGCGATGGCGGCGACCGAGAAAAATTTTCGAGAAACCACCCTGGCGGAGCTACTCTCACAGCCCGGCAGCGTCACACCGTTGTGCGAAGAAAAGAAACTCATCTCACTGGGATTGGGATCTGCAGCCGGAGCAAAATCGAAACCTGCTGCCCGAAAATCGAGAGACAAGAAATAGTGGTTGAGGCGAAGACACGAGGGCAAGGTGTCAAGTCGCAGCTGAGACACAGATTTCAGCCGCGTAGCGGTGACGGCTTCTGCTGAAAAAGCGGCCCTCCAGGTCTTCTCATAATCGCAATTCACTGATCGCTCGCCCGACAGAAGATTTGTGGACCTTGACGTCCACAATGGCAGACAGTAGGCTGTGGGCGTCAGGAGGGTTTTTCCTGCGAAACAAAGGTTTCAGTTTTAG
>JAGQQS010001095.1:0-1010 GCA_020426105.1 Planctomycetaceae bacterium | reverse complement strand
ATGTTTTGTAATCAGTGCGAACAGACTCAAAATGGAACCGGATGTACCGACGTCGGTGTATGCGGCAAAGATGAAGACATGCAGTCTCTGCAGGAAATTCTCCTTTACGGCGTTAAAGGTATGGCCGCATACGCTCACCATGCGCGGCGGCTGGGGAAGACGGATGAAAATGTGAGTGCCTTCATTGAAGAAGCCCTGTTTTCGACCGTCACGAACGTCAATTTTGATTTGGAAAGTCTGCTGGAACTGGTTCTCGAATGCGGTCGTCAGAATATTCGCGTGATGCAGATGCTCGACGAAGGACATACTGAACGATTTGGCACGCCCGAGCCAACTGTTGTTTTCGAGGGTACCAAGGCTGGTCCCGGAATTCTGGTGACTGGTCACGACATGCTCGATCTGTCGGACCTGCTCGAGCAAACAGCGGGCACGGGAATTAATGTTTACACGCATGGCGAGATGCTGCCGGCTCACAGCTATCCCGGCCTGAAGAAACATCCTCATCTTGCCGGTCATTATGGTGGCCCGTGGCAGAATCAGTTATGGGAATTCCCGATGTTCTCAGGGCCGATCCTTGGCACGACGAATTGTGTGCTGATTCCTCCGGATACCTATGCCGACCGTCTGTTCACAAATCGCGTCACGGCAGTTCCGGGCGGAACACGTCTGAAGGACAGCGATTTCTCGGCAGTCATTGCAAAAGCAAGAGAGTGTCCGCCACTGTCTGAAAACAAAGTGCGTGAATCCACGATTGGTTTTCACCACAGCGTGATTCTCGGCGTGGCCGGACAAGTGGTCGATGCTGTCAAATCGGGAGCCATCAAACGCTTCTATCTGATCGGCGGCTGCGATGGTGCAGAATCCGGGCGCAACTATTACACGAAGCTGGCGGAATCTTCGCCGAATGAATCCATCATCCTGACGCTGGGCTGTGGAAAATATCGTATTCGAAACCACGACTACGGCACGGTTGCCGGACTGCCGCGACTGCTCGACATGGGTCAGTGCAA
>JAGQQS010001094.1 GCA_020426105.1 Planctomycetaceae bacterium | reverse complement strand
AAAACCCATGTCCTGAACACCACGTAAAAAATTTTTCAACCCGACTCCAGCATCACGGTATTTCCCAAAAGGCTCGTCACGGCGGAGCGTGACGGCTACGTATCGAATGCCGACACAGCCTCAATTACTGCCGCCTGCGGAATTCGTTCCTGTTCAATCCGCAGATTCCCGGCAGCACACAGATTGAATGCCTGCGTTTCAGCCTCAGTCAGGAGTGGCGGAACAGCAGGTTGACGCTGAGAGCCCGGAACGGCGAGGCGATCTTTCCAGGCGTGCAGCGTTGAAACGTCCATCAGAATGCTGCGGGCTTGTGGAAACCTGATTCGCAGGCGCGACAGGATCTCAAACCCCTCCACATCGAGATCTCCCCAGTACCATAACGCCCGATCGGCCAGCCACGGAACATATGTCAAATCGACGATGCCGTTGCCGAGTCCACCCACCGCGATCGCCTCGAGCCTCGGGGGGAATGTCAAGAGATTGACTTTGTTTTCAATGATGATCACGCTGGCGGCGTCGATGGGTGATACGGCCAGTGAATGCAACGGCACACTGCATTCACGCCACGGGCTGCCGAAGGTTCGTTGCAGGAGCGGGTCCAGAAATCGGAGCAATACCAGGGGCTCTGCATAACGCAGGCCAAATCTTCGTTCAAAGTGTCGTTCATCCGCCCGAATGGTTTCGGGTGGCAACACAATGTTCAGCCATTGTTCCAGAATGCCGGCATTCTGTTCGATAAACTTCGTATCGACTGACAATGGAATCTCGCGCGCGAACAGGCCGGGCTGTGGATACAGTTTCAGATATTCGACAACATCGATCAGCCCGTCGATTGCGTTCAGGTTCGCAATCAATGCTGCACGATTCGATTGCAGCCACGATTCCAGTTGCGGCAGGCGATGCCGGATCGATTCCACAGCGGCCGTGTATTCCGCGAATTCGCGCTGGTGCCCGATGAAACGCAAAAAATCTTCGCGAGTTTCAAACACGACGCGATCAGGAAACTGATTGCGTCCATGACGCCGACTGTTGCGTTCCTGCCATTCGATCGTATAGCCAAACCCAACACACTCCTTCGATCCGCTTTTGAGTGCCTGCACCTGCTGCTGCGCTACCGACAGGCTATCGTCCGGGACACCGATCCCTCGAATATAAAGCGGAATTATCTCCTCTCCCGCCAGCCATGTCTGCAGAAGTTTGGGATACTGCCGCAAAGCCTTGTGTTTGATCTCAACTGGATTCAGAAGTGCCTTTGGGGACATGGCAATTCTAATCTTTGGCCGCCTCTTCGCGGATTTTTGAGTAGATCGCTGCGGCCTGATCGTACGCCAGTTTGGCTGCGTCACGTTCTTCCGGACGGATCCTGTTTTGCTTGGCTTCCCAGCAAACTTTCACGGCGTTCTCGCACCATTCGGCGCTCCGGCGACTGGCACGGATCGGTTTGTCGCCGATCTGAACGAAGACTGGATTCGTGTGAACCGACGGCAGAATGCGTACGGCAACCCACGACGATTCAGAAATCTCGACCGGGAACGTCATCGATTCAACATGACCGTCCGCGACTAATTCCTTCGTCGCCACAACCTCCCCATTCACGATGATCTCCACCGGCACGTTGCGCGTCGCGCCCTGACGACAGCGTTCCAGATGCCAGTACGGTTTCTCGTCAAGACGCTTGTTGCGAATTGACTCCGTTAATTCCGTCGGCGTTTCTTCAAGCAGCGCCGCTGCATTAAATGTCACGTTGACGGCTTTCGGCGCGTCCAGCCTGAGTGTACTCAGGGGAGTATCGCCAGTGCGCTGACCCACGCCGACATCATCGACTTTGAAATCGAGGATGTGACTGAGTCCGTCACCGCAGTAACTTCGCCCATCGCGCAGGCCTTCGATCCATGTATCGTATGTCAGTTCCTGATCTTTATCGAGCTGCACATAGATCCGTCCCAGTCCAACGCGATCGCCGTAGATGCAGGGAAAATCTGTTTCTCCACTGATACGCGTGGTCATCCCGCAATTGAGCGTGTGATACCAGATATTGAGTTCCCAGATCGCCGGCGTATCAACAGCGGAAATAAAATCACACACGTTATGTGCCGTCGTCACGACGTATTCGTTGGCGCCAATTCCATCAAAACGCGGCATGGCATAATCCGGCAACGTCGCAGCCGCCCTGCCCTGCCAGTTTTGTGGAGCACCACCCCAGTCTTTGCCGGGAAACTTGCGAGACCCGTCGGGCATGATGTCCGGCAGTGCCAGTCCCCAGCCGCTGTGACTATAACCCACGACGCCGCCCTGATCGCGTCCCCATTGCAACACCGGCAGCGTCCAGCTCGGCCATTCTTCCAGACGTGTGGTACCCGGGTAGTCATCTTCTTTCAGCTTGAGCAGACACAAATGGCCAGCGTGCGATGATGGAAATCCACTGACTTCGACATCGTAGCGCATCAGATAATCGCGTGTGGAAAGCTCGGAGACC
>JAGQQS010001093.1 GCA_020426105.1 Planctomycetaceae bacterium | reverse complement strand
AACTGCCGCGCCTTTTCGATGTCACGGCTGGCCACCGCAACGACCGCCGCCACTTCAGAAGCGATCATGTGCGGAACAACAGTCCTCGCAATGCGCGCTGTCCCCATGATTCCAATGCGAACCGGAGATGTCATATCAGCCGCTCATCCACTGCGTTCAATACTTTGTATTATTGAACTGGACTACGCAATCGGGAATTGCCTGTTTAAGTTTCTGGATTCCCGCCACAGTACAGGCAGTGTTCTGGATCTTCAGAGTCTTCAGAGCCTTAAAGCTGTCCAGCTTGTCCAGCGTAAAGTCGCTGAACAGCCTGTTACCGTCAACGTCCAGTGTCTCCAGTGACTTCAGACCATTCAGCAGTTTGAAGCCCTGGTCGCTGACGTTGTTCCCTGAGAGCTGCAAAATTCGCAATGCCGTGCAGCCACGGATTCCTTTCAACGCTTCATCGGTCACCTGCGCGTTGCCGGCCGACAGCGATTCCAGTTGTTTCATGCCCATCAGATGTTTGAAGCCAAGCTGTCCGAACATCGTGTTGTTCACATTAATCTCCCGGAGCGAAGCGTTCGCATATTTTCCGGTAAATGCTTCGAAGCCGCCGCCCGTGATCATTAGTCCCTGACACCTGATCGTCTGCAGTGCGGACAATTTCGTCAGATGCTGAAATCCCTCGTCCGTAACATTCGTGTTGCCAATGTTCAACGACTTAAGATTTTTCAACGGGGCCACAACCGCCACGGTCGCATTGTTGAGCGCGGCGTTCTCCAGCACCAGATCTTCGATCTGAGTCACTTCGCCGATTGCCGCAAGTTCACTTTGCGGAAGTGTGCAACCACTCAGATCGATACTGCGAAGCTGCGGAAACCGGGCGAGCGCTCTGAGTCCGGCCTGTGTTACTCTGGCCCCTCGCAGGTCGATCTTTGTGACTTCCGAATTCGCAGGAGTCAACTGAGACAGTTTAATCACCAAATCATCCGTGATCTGATCGCTCCGCATCGCCATAAAATCGGAAACCATAGCTTCGGGCGTCACCACAGGGGCCGCGATTGGTTCAACAGGGGCGGCCTGGACAGGCAGCTGCGCAGGTGCCGTTTGCACCTCCGGCGACGCGACAGATTCGCTCGTGGACGAATCCTGTTTGGGACTGATCCCCAGTTCCTCGCAGCCGACGAAAAGCACCAGCAGGAAAGCAATTACGATTTTGAAAAGAGCATGAGTTGTGTCATTGTGCCTGATCATCTTTCTGATACTCCCGGACGGAATAATAAATACGACTCAAACGCCTTTCATCATAGCGTTCAGATCCCCGGCCACAAATTGAAACTCCCGGGTTGTAAATTGAAAACCATCCTGTCGGTTCACTGGGAGCCGGAACGGTGTTTCGCCATAATGCGGCTCCTCCTGCCGGATCGCCCGGCCCTGACTCCATGTACCCATCTGAGGAATTTCTGTGATGACACGTACGACTTCCGTCAGCAATCCTGCACGCCGTTCCTTCATGGCTTCCGCGGCATCCTATACGGCTGCAGTCCTCACCGCAGCGAGAGCACTCGGCGCGGAGGATTTTGATGACGATGCCGATCCTGTTCGTTATCCTGACCCGCGCCTGGTCACCCTGGATGATCGCTTTAATAAACTGAAGCTCGGCAACACCCCGATCCAGCGGATCTATCACAGTAAAGAGACCCTGTGGACAGAGGGCCCCGCATGGAACGGTGTGGGGCGATACCTCATCTGGAGCGATATCCCCAACAATATTCAGCAACGCTGGCTGGAAGACGACGGACATGTCAGCACCATTCGACATCCGGCCAACAACAGCAACGGTAATACCTTTGACCTGCAGGGACGTCAGATTTCGTTCGAACACCTGACTCGCAGCGTCGCACGCTATGAATACGACGGCACTCGAACAGTCCTCGCCGATTCATTCGAAGGCAAGCCGCTGAATGCCCCGAACGATGGTGTCGTCCATCCCAACGGCGACATTTGGTTTACAGATCCTGGCTATGGAGCCCTGATGGACTACGAAGGGCAACAGTCCAAAAACGATTCGCCGCAACCAAATCAAAAAGAAGCCATCTACCGGATTGAAGCCCGTACGGGAAAACTCTTTAAGGTGGCAGACGAACTCTTTAAGCCGAATGGCCTTTGCTTTTCACCGGACTACAAAAAACTCTACGCAGCAGACACAGGCTGGTCGCACTATAAAGAAGCGTCGAAGTACATTCAGGTCTGGGATGTTGTGGATGAAAAGAAACTGACCAACAGCCGTGAATTTGCGTCGATGGATCTCGTCATGCCCGATCAGACAGTGAAGAGCGGATTCGCGGACGGCATCCGCTGCGATGTATACGGTAATATATGGGCCAGCGCGGGATGGGTCGGGGAAGGCTATGACGGTGTGCATATCTTTGCCGCCGAAGATGGAACCAGGATCGGCCAGATTCATCTTCCGGAAATCTGCAGCAACGTATGCTTCGGTGGAACCAAACGGAATCGCCTGTTTATGACGGCCAGCCAGTCCGTCTATGCCGTTTACGTGAACTGCAAAGGTGCGCACCACTGCTGAGCCGACGGTCCGTGCATGATGATCGTTACCGCGGGTACGTCTTGTCCAGTCGCTCAGGTTGGCCGCTCCTGGCTGATGCGTGAAACTCCACTCGCGCATCGCCGATTTGTGGCACGGAACGAGATTATCATGGCCCCGTTGGAATAATCGGTGCTAGGTTTCAGGGAATTGCGGTTTGAGCTGTGGTGTCACAGATATCTGCCGTTTCGCAATCTCTGAACATTAAGGATCTCTCCATGAGCAATCGATTCCGCGGATTCGTGATGTGCGGACTTGCATGTCTGCCGATCGGTCTGTCCACTCCTTCGCATGGCTGTGACTGCCAGACCCGACACGCCGTCAGCATGGCGATGCCGGGTTACGGCGGTTTTGCCATGGCATCCCACATGATGGGCCCCATGATCCACGAAGAGATCCCCGGCGACATGGCGATGAACTACGGTGGCAGCGATCTCGATGTCGCCCCGCGAGGCACGATCGGACAAACGTACACTCGAGTGTCGCACGCGATTCCGATCGATAAACATCCGCGAACCGCAATGCTCGCGGTAAAGGACAACGGTACGATTCCATATCTCACTGTTGATGTCATGGGCGGGATCAAAATGAAAAACGGGATCTGGCTGTTCGAATCAACTCGCCCGCTTGATCCAGGAGCCAATCAGATCGTTCGCGTCGAAGCACGTCAGACTCCACAGGATATTGAAGCGTATGACGTCCGTTTCGTGCGACTGATCCCGGGCCGAATTGTGTATCTCGAATTCTGATTCTTCTATTCAGCTGACACGGAAGACAATCATCATGGTTCTGCAACTCGCTCCGATCATATAAAAACCGACAACATCGAATGTGACCGTCGAGTTCTGTGGAATTCGACAATCCACCTCCTGCGATCCCGATCGTTCCCCTGCGATCGGGATCGCGGCGTTTCCGGGCTTTGGGGCAACGCAGTGCCGCATTTTTATTGTCGAGTGTGATTTCTGGCGCGGAGACAAGCGAGCAACGCGAGCGACAGCCCACCGAGCAACACCGTTAAGGACTGATCGTTGTGGTTTTTATAATATCGTCAAAGTCCCTTCTCCCCTTCAAAGGCAACGCTGTGAAGCATTTTTGTGAGGCTTTT
>JAGQQS010001092.1 GCA_020426105.1 Planctomycetaceae bacterium | reverse complement strand
TCGACTTAAAAGCTGCACGATCTCTGAAGCCAAGGGTTTGCCGTTCAATCTTGATTGTCTTCCAGCCAAAACAAAACATCGTATCCGTCCTGAGATCCAATCTGAACCTCCATGGTGTCGCGCCCATGAAGCGCCTCCATCAACAGAACACCAACCGTTCCACGGCGTGCGACCGCCACATGACTCGGCCCGTCGTGCACCCAGGCCAGCTCGGCAATCTGCTCAGGAGACTCCTCGAACGACCAAACACAAAAATCAACGCCGTCAGGCAATACGCCCTCGACCGTAACTTGACATCCCATGCCGCTCAGATCACTTTCGACCTCGACCATCGCTCTACCTTTCATCACAACCGCTGCCGACCGGTAGTTGAATCAACCGCCTGAATGTCGCAACGTTCGCGCGATTATACCGGCGATTTTGGGACACTACGGTTGCCCTCATTATCGTTATACGATCGGGAATGTGTCAGCCTGAGAACCAAGGTTCCGACGGATCTTAACACCCCACGAACTGCTGGTCGTTATGGGGTTTGGGTTTTCTGAGAAAACGCTGCATCCATCATTTGAGTTTCTTCCGGAGCTTGAGGCGTCCTGCATGAACCTCATCGTGACAGTAGCTGCACAGCACGATCAGGTTCTCAAGATCATTCGCGCCCCGCTTCGCGTGAGCCGTCACATGATGCAATTCAAGTATTCGCGGGTCCGCCACACTCCACATGGACATATTCCATCCACAGTGCTGGCATGTGCTGTTGTCGCGTTCGTAAACGGCGCGTTGAACATCCGATGGGATATGCCTGTCATGCGGCTCTGCAACACGTTCAATTGAGAGTAGCACGTACTCGCCTGCGTTGAGATCCGGGCGGCCCGTGAAGCGTGTTGCCACCGCGTAACCCTCTTCTGTTCTGAGTTCGCGCGTCCGGCGTCCAAATTCGCTCTTGTCACCCGATACGTAAGCCAGCTCTTCCGTCGTAACCACCTTCCCCACGTTTTCCTTGAGAAACTGGAGGATCTTCGCTTTCGCTCCGCCGGTCCCTTTTCGAATCCGATTGGCAACATGCCACCTGCGAGCCAAGTCTGAATCAACATGTTCGGAGATCAAGACGTACTGATCATGTTTCAACACCACGCCCGATTCTTCGTCGGGCGATGCTCCTGAGAGAATCCGAAAGCCGCGTTCGACACGGAGTTCTCTGACACGTCTGGCGTATTCTGAGATGCCTGAAACGACATCGAGTTCAGCACCATCGATAACCTGACCAACGTGGCGTTGCAGATACACTTGAATCCGATCCATCGCGGCTGATGGACTCAAGCCATCAGCCACCACGATGCTTACACCCAAACATCTGGACTGATAGTGAACTTCGACCAGTTGAAGAACTTTCTGGCGCAGCGTCAATCCCGTCAGATCGACGCTGAGTTCAGTCAACTTACGATCAAGATCCGATATCAACGACTCCACTGAGGCGATTCGTATGCGTCGCGCCATTAACCATCTCGCCCCTCAGATGTCGGATAAATTCAACCGTCTTTGCCGCTTGACGCGCGTAGGTCGTTGCGATTGCTGTTTGATCAATTGTTCCATCAAATGCGCCGCAATGCTTTCAGCAAAAACCGGCGGCACGGCGTTTCCAATTTGAACCGCAATGCGGATCTTTGTTCCGCACCATCGAAAATCGTCGGGAAATGTCTGCAGGCGAGCCGCTTCCCAATGAGTGATTGGACGGTCTTCAGAAGGATGAAGAAACCGGCCCTTCTCAGGCTTGTAGAACTCACAACGGATTGTGCAACGGGCGGGACAGTCCCAGTCCAGTCGGCCGAACAGATCCGTACCACCCTTCGTTTTTCTGATCCAACAATCCGGCGTCAACTCCGGCGCCAATCGTTGAAGATCGAATCGGTTACCCCCCGGCGGAATCAACCGGTAGCGTTGCAGTGAGGTAGGAGTGGGATTCCGAGCGATATGCAGATCGGGTCCGGTTGCTGGTTGCTTCAGCAACTCAGTGTGAGTCGGCTTCAGCGGAATCCCCCTGAACGCTTCGCGAACTGTCATTCGCTTCTCAATTGGTTTCGGCAGCTTGATAGGGCCTTTCCTTGCTCCGATGATAATTGCACGGCGTCGGTTCTGTGGTACGCCGTAGTTGCTCGCCATCAAGATACCGGACGTGACGTGAAACCCAAGCTCTTCACCCCGTTCGATGATCGCTTGCCCTTCCGGTGATTTCAGCAGGTTCTGAACGTTCTCTACAACGAAAGCCTGACAACCGGATGATTCAACAACATCCATGAAGAATCGCCACATTTCGCGTCGGGGATCATTCGCACGATTCCCCGTGAGATTTGAGAACCCTTGGCACGGTGGGCCACCGATGACGACATCCGCCTTTGTTTGAATCCTACCTGAGTCAATGAGTTCAGCAATGTCGTCCGTTAAAACATGGTCACCGAAATTTTCACGGTAGGTTGCTGCAAAGTCCTCTTCCTTTTCCACGGCGAGAACCGGAATAAACCCGGCACGACGAAAGCCAAGCGTCATTCCGCCCGCTCCCGCGAAAAGATCAATAAGTCTGAATGGCTTCGCCACAATTTCGCTCCAAACATACGGACAGCATGTGCTGCTTCGCTCCTGATATCCAACCATTGTACAGACGGAACGGCTTCTGAACCAGCACCGACAATTCAGCAGTGGGAATGGCTTTCATGGATAATTTTGCTACGTAACGCCCACGCAGCATGGCAACAGTGATTTCGGCTCGCAAGGAGGACCATCTGAAAATTCCACCGCATTCCAAACACCACCCACGGTCTCACCAGATCGATTCTGGCGCGTTCTGGCCTACCGGGCGGCAGATTGTAAGTCCGGCTGTCCACCAGCGAAGAAAGGGCGATTTTGGGCCTTGGCGGTTGTTGGGGGTATTAACGATCAGGGCTTCGGCTCGAATGGCCCGTACCGCCACAAGCCAACTCCCCTCAACCCCAATCATTACTCCGCGCTTTCCGTCCGCACCCGCGAAGTCAATGCCTATTTATTATGCTGTCGCGACTGCTCTGGAAGATCTTCTTCGTTCTGATTCCACTCGTATTCATTTCGAGCGAAGACTACTCGCTCGCCATCCTGAAAGACAACACAAGCAGAGTATTTGAAATGACCGTATGGGCCATGCCCGACATTCCAGGTCGCAATAACCACACCATCATCTGAGTTGTCTTTCGATGGAAATATACGAACTTCGCGCCCGTCTTGCTGCAACGCTGCAGCCGCATCGCCGAGATTCTTTACGCCTTTCAGGCTGAGTGTCTCCGTCACATTATCCTCAATGAAGTCATTGAGAGACGGTTGCTCCACGCTAATCTCGTCTTTCACGAAATGCTCACTGATACCGCAACCAGGAGAAGTCAGGCTCGACGCAATAATTCCCAGGACACACATGAACTTGCATCGCATCTTGGCTCTCGCATAACGAATTGCGATCTATGCGTC
>JAGQQS010001091.1 GCA_020426105.1 Planctomycetaceae bacterium | reverse complement strand
ATTAAGGCGGATAAAGAGCGACTGGCAAAAGCTCAGCAATCCCCTCGAAAAGCCGCATCTTCAAGAACAAACTCCCAGATCACCGGACGGAAGCCGGTGTCCCGATGAATGATCGAATCTATCTCGACTACAACGCCAGCACGCCAATTGCTCGAGAAGTCGTTGCAGAGATACAACCGTTTCTTACAACCGCTTATGGAAATCCATCCAGCACGCATTGGGCAGGACTTCCAGCTCGCGACGCAGTGGAGCGAGCCCGCTCGCAGGTCGCCGCACTCTTGTGTTGTGACGCCACAGAGGTCATCTTTACCTCTGGCGGCACTGAGGCTAACAACCACGTGATTAAAGGGTTGTTTTTCGCGTCTCATTCCACTGAATCGCCCTTTCATATCATCACCAGTCGCATTGAGCATCCTGCTGTGCTGGAGCCGTGTCAGTTTCTGCAGTCTCTCGGGGCCGAACTGACACTGTTGCCGGTTGATGAATTCGGGTTGGTGAATCCAGACGATGTCCGACATGCCATCCGTCCGCACACCAAACTCATCTCTATTATGCACGCCAACAATGAGGTTGGGACGATTCAGCCAATATCGTTGATCGCGGAAATTTCCAAAGAGTATGGAATTCTGCTTCACACCGACGCGGCGCAATCAGTTGGCAAGATTTCGACTGACGTGGAATCTCTTGGGGTTGATCTGCTGACCGTCGCGGGACACAAGCTCTACGGGCCGAAAGGAGTTGGTGCGCTTTATGTTCGCGAAGGAGTTGAACTGGCACCGTTTCTGCATGGGGCTGGACATGAAGCTGGGCGCCGTGCAGGCACAGAAAACGTCCTCGAAATTGTTGGGCTTGGTGCGGCGTGTGAGGTGTCGCAAATGTGGATTGAAGATCCGCGAGTCGTCGAACTCCGTGAATATTTCTGGCAAAAACTTCGAGCACATTTTGGCGACAACGTTGTCCTGAACGGGCATCCGGAGCGTCGCCTGCCGAATACGCTCAATGTCAGTTTTCGCGGGCAGCACGGACACGACATTCTCGCTCGTATTCCAAACATTGCCGCATCAACAGGCTCAGCGTGCCATGCTGGAACCGTGCAAATCAGTCCGGTGCTGGCTGCCATGGGTGCATCGATCGAAGTGGGTGCAGGAGCCGTGAGGTTTAGTCTCGGTCGTATGACTACTCAAGCGGAACTTGATGCAGCGGTGGAGCAGCTTGGTAACTGCATTGAACTATGACTCTTTTTGTGATTTCAAAGGCAATTCATTCGGGAGGAAAGACAATGGCCGGTTTTCTGTCCGTCCTCCACTGGTTCGAGAGAAAAATTCTGGAGAGAAGCCCATGAAACCTCTGTCGCAATATGCCCCCGATGAAATCAAAGCCGCAGTGGCAGATCGTTACAGTTCTGTTGCCACAAGTCCGGATCAGAAGTTCAATTTCCCGGTAGGCCGCAAATTTGCCGAAAGCGTTGGATATGAATCGACCGTGCTTGATGGATTGCCCCAAGGCATGTGGGAGTCGTTCACAGGAGCCGGAAATCCGCAGACGTTCGTTGATGCCAGAGCTGGCGAATCGGCTCTGGATCTTGGTTGCGGTGCGGGATTGGATCTCTATCTCTACTCTCAGAGAATCGGACTGAACGGAAAGCTCTACGGGCTCGATCTGTCTCTGGCGATGCTTGATAAGGCCAGCCAGAATTTTTCAAAGATGGGTGTTGCAAACGTCGAATGGCTGAATGCTTCGGCCGACAACATCCCCTTGCCAGACAACTCTGTTGACCTTGTAACTGCCAACGGCATCTACAATCTGTCTCCGGATAAAGATGCGGTCATGCGGGAAGTGGCTCGTGTGCTGCGACCGGGCGGCCGCACGATCTTCGCTGAGATCGTCCTCAAAAGTGAGCTTCCCAGTGAAGTTCGGTGCGAGATCAACGACTGGTTTCGCTGTATCGGCGGTGCACTGGTGGAGCAGGATTTTCTGAGCCGAATGGAGGCGAATGGTCTGACAAACGCAGAGATTCTTTGGCTTGGCCGTAACGCTCGCACTGGCCATGCCCTTTCGCATAGTGCGGTCCTTCGTGCGGAGAAACGCACTTGATGAATCCTGATACCAATTCAATTACGTCTTCGCGCCGCTCATTTGCCACTGCAACCGGCTGGATAGCTCTTGGCGTGGCGACGATGGGCTCAGTGGGAAGCGTCTACCTGAGTATTGGCCTCGGCTTGAAGGCATGTCCACTTTGCTTCTACCAACGTTCGTTCATGATGGCCGCAGCTATTAGCCTGCTTGTGTCGTTCTGGCTCGACGGAGTTCGTTCATTTCGACTGTGCCTTGTTGCTCTTCCGTTCGCAGCGGCGGGGCTGGGCGTGGCGATGTTTCATGAATACCTTGTTTTGTCTGGCAAGCTGGAATGTCCACCGGCGGTCTTTGGTTGGGGTGACGGTCCTATACAGAGCCTTGCGGCGTTTTCTGTGCTGACCGCCGTTTGTCTCATGGGGGCATTCCTCAATCGCCACAGTTCGGAAAGGCAGGGACTTCCGTCGATCATCGCCTCAATACTCGTCGGTGTCGGCGTGGCATGGGCTTGTATCGCGAGTGCACCGTCGTTACCGCCAACTCCGGCTCAACCATACGACGCGGTAAAGCAGCCGTTCGACATGTGCCGACCACCATTCGTCAAGGCGTCGAACTAAGAACGTACGACATACGATTTGACTGTTGGAAGTAGACTCTTTACTCGGAGATTTGCGACTATGAAACTCGGCCTCTGCATTTATTCCAACGACCCGGAAAGCGTCTGGAATGCGTTCCGCTTTGGTAATTATTCGCTGAAGCACTCTCAGGATGAAGTTCAGGTGTTCCTGCTTGGGAAAGGAGTCGAAGCAGAGTCGATGAATACCGAAAAGTTCAATGTGACCGAGCAAATGGAAATGCTCGTTGCTGCGGGCGGCAAGATCATGGCCTGTGGGACCTGCCTCAAAGTGCGACAGTCCGAGGGATCCGACATCTGCCCGCTTTCAACCATGGAAGATCTGCATCGGATGGTCGCCGACTGTGACAAGGTGCTGACGTTCTAGGTTCTCTCCAGCGAAGGCCGTTGAAGCTGTTTTCTGGACATGAGATGAACATCAAAAAGGATTTCACAGTTGACGGAGCAGTTCGAACTTACCGTGCGTCTGTCATTCTTCGGAGGCGTCCTGTTGCTGATGACGCTCTGGGAACTGATGGCGCCACGTCGTTCCCTGACTGTGCGGAAGGGGCCTCGCTGGGCCAGCAATCTTGGGCTTGTTGTTTTGAATATGGCTCTGTCCCGCATGCTGATCCCCATCACTGCGGTCGGTGCAGCTTTGATCTCGGAGAAACAGGGATGGGGATTGCTGCATCAAGTGGCCTGGCCGCCGTGGGTCGAGCTGACTCTGGCAGTGTTGATTCTGGACCTGGCAATCTATTGGCAGCATGTCTTGTTTCATGCCGTACCGGTGCTCTGGCGACTGCACCTTGTTCATCATGCGGACCTCGATTTCGACGTCACGACCGGCCTGCGATTTCACACTTTGGAGATCCTGATTTCTGCGGGAATCAAGATCTTCATTGTGGCGATGCTCGGACCATCTGCGACAGCCGTTATTGTGTTCGAAGTACTTCTGAACGCAACGGCCATGTTCAATCACAGCAATGTCAGGATTGCCGCCGGACTGGATCGATTTTTGAGAGGATTCGTTGTCACTCCCGACATGCATCGCGTTCATCATTCGGTGGATCGAGCAGAAACGAATAGTAACTTCGGATTCAACCTTCCGTGGTGGGATATATTGTTCCGCACGTATCGCTCCCAGCCCGCTGACGGTCATGAAAAAATGACAATCGGATTGCCGCAGATCCGCAACGAAGAACAAGCCGATCGGTTACCAGCAATGCTGCTGATGCCATTCTCTGCAACACCATCCGATTCGCCGAGCTCGATCGATTGAAGTAGCGGCACGGCGCAAGCCGTCCG
>JAGQQS010001090.1 GCA_020426105.1 Planctomycetaceae bacterium | reverse complement strand
GACGTCACTGGCTGGATGTGGCTCGCTATGCCGATTCGAATGGCCTCGATGAAAACCTTGCTTTTGGTAACGCCTGGCGTTATCGCGATTATGTGGTTGATGCATTTAACAACGACAAACCGTTCGACCGGTTTTTGAAGGAGCAGATTGCAGGAGATCTGCTGCCGGATGTCACGATTGAATCACGAATTGCCACCGGGTTTCTGGTTTTGGGAGCAAAAGTCCTTGCAGAGCCGGATCGGGAAAAGCTCGACATGGACACAATTGACGAGCAGCTGGATTCTACCGGCAAGGCATTTATGGGGATGACTTTTGGTTGTGCCCGGTGTCACGATCACAAGTTTGATCCGATCAAACAGGCAGACTATTACAGTCTGGCGGCGATCTTTCGCAGCACAAAAACGTTCGGTGACACGAATCTTGGCGCCATCAAGCACTGGAACGAGTACTCCTTCGCGAGTGAAGAAGAAAAAGCCGCGCTGAAGAAAGTGGATGAAGAAGTGGCCGCCAAAAAATCGGCCGCGGCAACCTATAAGGCGGAGGCCACCAATCGGCTGCGGATCAGCGTTCGGGAAAAGGCGGCTGTCTACCTGGCGGCAGCGGCGAAAATTGATCCGGACACTTCGTTAAACGAATTGACGGCGCTGGCCGGACCTCTGGGCCTCCATCCTCGGGTTTTGCATCATTGCCGCCAGCATCTGAAATTTCACTCTGACGATCCGTTGTTTCGAAAGTGGCGTGAACTACAGGCCGTTGGAGACTTTGACGGAATTCAACAACATTACTCGACACTATTTGCCAGTGCCGATGCGGCGTTTGCCACAGCGAAAACCGCCAATGCGGCCGCGCAAAGTTCCGGCGATGCGGCTCTTGACATGGTTCGATCAGCACTTGACGATCCGTCCGGGTTTCTGGCACTGCCGCCAAAACCGGAGTTTGCTCTCGACGAGACAACTTTGGCGGAATTTCATCGACTCTCCGAAATTGCCCGTGTTGTCGAAAGTCGCGCGGCTGATGAATCATCGGCAATGAGCGTCACCGACGGAGCAATACTCACATCGACGCCCATCTGCGTGCGTGGGAACCATCGGAACCTGGGAGACTCGGTACCTCGTGATTTCCCCTCCGTGATGAAACCGGACGATGCGGTAACGGTACTGCCGGAGAATCAGAGTGGTCGCCTGCAGCTTGCTGAATGGATGGCCTCAGGCGAACATCCACTCACTGCGCGGGTCATCGTGAATCGGATCTGGCGCTGGCATTTTGGACGCGGAATTGTGGCATCGACGGACAACTTTGGCGTGCTCGGAGATAAGCCTTCAAATCCGCAGTTGCTCGACTGGCTGGCTTATGAATTTTCGCATTCCGGCTGGTCAATTAAAGCCCTGCATCGACTGATCATGACGTCGAATACGTATCAGATGGATTCGCAGCACCCCCATTCGACAGAATTTACTGTGGTCGATCCCGAGATCGACATGTTGTGGCGATTTCGGCGTCAACGCCTGGATGCCGAACAAATTCGTGACTCTGTGCTGCTGATTTCGGGGCGACTGGAAAGGCAGCCTGGCGGAAAAACAGTACCACTTCGCAATCGGCAGTTCGTTTTTGACCACACGTCGATTGATCATACGAAGTACGACAGCCTGCGCCGTGCCATTTATCTGCCGGTGATTCGCAACAATCTGTACACGATGTTTGAACAATTCGACTTCCCTGATCCGACGATGCCTACTGGAAATCGAAATGCCACCGTCGTCGCGCCGCAAGCGCTGCTGATGATGAATTCGGAGCTTGTCATTGAGTCCGCCGACGCCATGGCCCGTCAACTCCTCGACGATCGAAGTGATCCCGTACATCGCATTGAACTCGGCTACATTCGAGCGTTTTCGAGACCGCCTGCAGAATCGGAAATCCGGCAGGCCCTGGATTTCGTGCTGCCGCTGGTGTCACAGAATTCGTCCGGCGATGCTGCGGACGAGTCACAACAGCAGACTGAAATTCGCGCCTGGTCGTTATTCTGTCAGGCATTGATGGCCAGCAACGAATTTATTTATGTGAGATAGGCAACCTGCAATGTCCCCGATACAACAGCTTCACAGCCGACGTCGACTTCTGCAGACCACTGCCGTGGGTTTCGGACATGTGGCTCTTCACGCGTTGATGCAGGATGAAGCCCGGGCGGCAGGCGGCTCGCTCAGCCGCAGTATCGCCGCCGATCCGCTGGCGGCACGGGTACCGCATTTCGCAGCGCGGGCCAGGCGAATCGTGTTTCTGTTCATGAAGGGCGGCCCCTCACATGTGGACACTTTTGACCCCAAGCCACTGCTGACTCGTGATCACGGAAGTCCACCCCCATTTGATCTCCCTCGCGTCACATTCGCGGCTCAGGGAAATCTTCTGAAATCACCGTGGAAGTTTCATCGGTACGGTGAAAGTGGTTTGCCTGTGAGTGAGTTGTTTCCGCATGTCGCCCGGCATGTGGATGACTTGTGTATTCTGCGATCCGTGCATGGAACGAACCCGGCACATGGTGGTGCGCTGCTTAAGCTGCATACAGGCAGCGATCAGTTCGTTCGGCCCAGTCTGGGAGCGTGGGTGACGTACGGATTGGGAACAGAAAATAGTAATCTTCCGGCATTTGTGACAATCTGCCCTACACTCGCACATGGGGGCGTGAACAACTGGGGCGCCGCGTTCCTTCCCGCGTATTGTCAGGGCACGCCGATCGGCAACGCCAGCATCGGAGCGGTGAACTCGACCGTGAAGCACATTCGCAATCCGCGGATTGACATGGCACTGCAGCGCAAGCAGCTGGATCTGCTGCGGGCGATGAATCAAAGGCATCTTGAACTGTCGGATGCAGATCAGGCGCTGGAAGGACGTCTGAACTCATTTGAGCTGGCGTTTCGTATGCAGTCCACGATGCCGGAAGTACAGGATCTAACGCAGGAGTCCGAAGCAACTCACAAATTGTACGGTACGGATGATCCGGTCACGCAGGATTTTGGCCGACAGTGTCTGATGGCTCGCCGGTTTCTCGAACGCGATGTGCGGTTTGTGCAGGTGACGCACAGCGACAGCGAGGTTCAGTGGGACCAGCACAGCAATTTATATTTGGGACACACCAAGAATGCAGCGGAAGTCGATAAGCCAATTGCCGGACTGTTGACCGATTTGAAATCCCGTGGTCTGCTGGAAGATACTCTGGTTCTGTGGGGCGGAGAATTTGGACGCACGCCGACCGCTCAGGGCACCGACGGTCGCGACCATAATCCGCACGGGTTCACAATGTGGATGGCGGGCGGCGGAGTAAAAACCGGGATGGCGTACGGAGCCACCGATGATTATGGTTACTACGCTGTTGAAAACAAGATGCACATCCACGATCTCCACGCCACGATCCTGCACCTGATGGGACTGGATCACGAACGAACCACGTTCCGTTATGCCGGTCGGGATTTTCGTCTGACCGATGTCGCGGGCGTCGTGGCAAAAGACATTCTGTGTTAGTTCGCACGTCCCGACTGGGTGCAGTCAGCCAAGGTAATATTCTGGCGGCGTATCCGCATATTGTCGGGAACCTGGCAAGTCGACATCCCTGAGTTCAGGCTCGGCAGGGGCGACACCTCTAGCCTGCATTGCGCACCACGCCCCCAACGGAAAAGCCTCCTCGTGCGTATAAGTGGTTGTAGAATCATCACTTAACACGCACGGGAGGCGGATCGATGTCGAAGACACAGTGTACCGGACAGTTGGA
>JAGQQS010001089.1 GCA_020426105.1 Planctomycetaceae bacterium | reverse complement strand
CAAAGCTGCACGATCTCAAGGGGGAAAAGGTGGCCGACAGGCCGGATGATGGGGCGCAGTTTTTGTCGTTTGGAAATCGTTAACGGCGTTGCCCGCCCGGCCGGAAACAGCGCAGCTTCAAAACTCGCAGTGCAGGAACTAGCGAACGTAGCAATTGTATTGCCTCGCTAAAATCGAAAAACAGAACCCGGGGAATTTATCCAGGGCCGTTAGCGAATCGAGAACTACTGTTCCTGCGACCTTTTGGGCACAGCGCCGAAGCGAGGACCGCCGTGCATCCCAAAGAGTTTCACCTTTGCTGAGACATGCCCTGCGGAGCTTCGTTTTATGCTGATTCCTTTCGGTGACGACGTTGAACGTACGAAAGTCCCCATTTGCGTAATCTCGCTGATCATCGTCAACGTCCTGGTGGCGGCCTACGAGTTGCGTCTCGTTCAGGATGCGGCCACAGATCCGAATTCATTGAAAGACTTCTTTCTGATGTTTGGCCTTGTGCCAAACGCGGTTCCAGGCGGATCTTTCGTCGGATTATTTTCGTACATGTTTCTGCACGGTGGCTTCATGCACTTGTTCGGCAACATGCTCGTCCTGTGGGCCTTTGGTCCAACGCTGGAAGAGTTTCTGGGGGCCGGCAGATTCCTTCTGGTTTACCTCGTGACCGGGCTCACTGCGGCCGCGCTGCATCTTGCATTCAGCTGGGGCTCAGACATTCCGCTGGTTGGCGCCAGTGGTGCGATCGCGGGCGTGATAGGCATGTACGGAATTGCTGTTGGTCCTGACACCAGGATCAAGACCTGGCTGTTCTTTTTCTTCCGGGGATTTGTAATCAAAGTACCAACCGTCGTGTACGCCGTTTTCTGGCTGTATACACAATGGAGCGGCTTCATGAGCGGCAGCTCAGACCGCAATGTCGGTGGCGTTGCTTTCGCATGTCATGTGGGGGGCTTTTTCGGCGGCATGCTCCTTTATCCATTCGTGAAGAACGCGAATCGCCGTCTGGTAGATCATGGCTTCGGTGAAAAACGAATTCACGACGCCTGCGAAGCCACGCGGGCCGAGACCGACATGCAGCTGGCAACCGCCGGTGTTTCGGTTCTTCAGAAATGCTCGGACTGCGGCTGCGAACTCGCGGATCAGCACGAAATCGCACCGGACCTGTACCGCTGCCCCACGGTCGGTTGCGCTCGCCTCAACCTGAAAGCCGCCGCCCTGCCTGCGATGCCGAGAAACAGATTTTCGACGGCCATGGCCGATCTGAGCTGAAATATCCCTGTCAAAAACGCGCTCCAGTCGTTAGCATCGTATGAGGACTCACGCTTCGTGTGTCCAAAATCCAGGTCCTTGCAGGGATCATCCAATATGCTCAGTATCATGCAGCGCGTGCGAGACGTTCAGATTCGCCAGCAGCGACAGTGGCTCTGGCAGTGTGTATCCGCAGGTTTACTGGCGGGCGGCGCAATTGGATCTACCGCGGCGCTGGCGCGAATCATGACACAGGGCGCATTCTCCTGGTTGTGGGTTGCCGCCGCAGTTCTGGCACCTGTACTCGTGGCCGTTTGTGCGGCGGTTGCCAGTTCCAGAACTATGCTGCTCGCCGCGCGGACGATCGACAGCCAGTGTGGGCTGAAAGATCGAACAGAAACAGCGATGCAGTTCCTCGCGTCGGCAGCGTGTGATTCCCCGCTGCAGCGCCTGCAGATGCAGGATGCCGAGAGTCATTTGCAGTCAGTTGATCCGGTCAAAGTCGCGCCGATCAGAGCTCCCGGATCATGGAGCTGGGGAATCCTGTTGATGATGCTGGCCTGCATCCTGTGTTTCTTCACAGGGAGGCCGCAGGAAATTCTGGCCTCCGTCGAAATCAATTCTGTCGTTTCGGCTCAGGCAGACCGTGCCGCGAACGGCCTGGAAGAACTGGAACAGTTTCAACAGGAAGTGAACGACCCTGAACTCGAAGAAACGCTTCGAGAACTGGCGCTGCAGTTGTCAGAACTAAAAGCGCCTGGTCTGGACCCGAAGGAGGCGCTTGCCAAACTTTCGGAAATGGAATCGGCATTGCAGGAAATGCAGCAACAGATCGCTGAAGCCTCCGTTGAGGCACAGCTGCAGGAAGTTGGCGCAGCCCTGTCGCTGGCAGAAGCCATGGCCACTGCAGGTCAGGCGATGGCGGCCGGAAACATGGAAAAAGCGGCCGAAGAACTCAGTAAACTCGAACTGCCGCAGCTTGATCGTAAAACAGAAAAAGCAATCAGCGAAAAACTGCAACAGGTGCAGGACAGCAAAAATACCGCCAGTCAAAAGCAAGGCTTGAAGGAGTCACTCCAGAAAGCCGCCGAAGGCCTGAGTTCCGGGAACAGGAATAAGTTTCAGGATGGCATGAAAGGTCTGGCAAGCGAATGCCGGAAACAGGGGCGGAAAAAGAAATTATCCGATCTGCTGAAGAAGCAATGTCAGTGTCTCAGTGAATGCAAGAGCGAATGTGAAAGCGAATGCCGCTCTCAGGTGCAATCAAATAAGAAAGGCGGCAAGAACGCGGGCAAAGGAAGTGCAGATCTGAACGGCGACAAAACCGGCAAACAGAAAACCGGCCGTGACATGAATTTGAAAGGTGAAGATTCCGGTACCGGCGATTCAGACGTGGAAACGGAAAAAGGCCCGGAACAACAGCAGGAAGCTGTTCGCCAGTATCGTCAGAACATCGACAAATACGAAGCCTTAAGTGAGTCGGTGCTGGAATCCGAATCGATTCCTCCCGGTCATCGTCAGACGATTCGTCGTTATTTTGAAATGATTCGACCGACCACCAATGAGACAGATGCGGTTAACAAAGAGACAAATGAAGGACCGGCAGAACAGTGAATTCGGCAGGATGCTGTGACTCCGTTTCGGTCTGGCGGGCATGCCCCAAAATTTACGGGCCGCACTGCTTTCAGTCAATCGACGCACCTCCTCGGGATGAGAACAATTTATGGCACGCGCACTGCTGGTGATTGACGTTCAACGAGAATATTTTGACGGCGCGCTGCCTGTTTCCTATCCGGTGGGGCATCTCGAGTCGATTCTGGAAGTGATGGATGACGCCCAACAGAACAACGTGCCAACCGCTGTGATTCGGCATCACCAGCCGGATCCGCAATCGCCGATTTTCAGATTAAACTCTGAGATGTGGCAACTGCATCCCGAAGTGGACCAGCGCCCCCGCAGCATCCTGATCGAAAAGCAACTGCCAGGATCCTTCAGCGGAACGGAGCTCGAATCATGGCTCAAGAGCGTGGGAGCCGACACTGTAAGTATCGTCGGCTACATGACGCACATCTGTTGTGACACGACGGCTCGCCAGGCATTTCATCGCGGCTTCAGGGTCGAGTTTCTGCGTGATGCGACCGGGACCCTGGCGATCGAAAACACGGCCGGCAAAGTCACGGCTGAACAGATGCAACAGTCCATCCTCGTCGCGCAACAGATGTTCTTCAGTGAGGTCATCACGGCAGCCGACTGGCAAGCACGGATTTCGGCTGGCTGAAATTGTCAGGAATCCCGGAAAAGGGGTCAGGAACCAATAGTGCGC
>JAGQQS010001088.1 GCA_020426105.1 Planctomycetaceae bacterium | reverse complement strand
CGGCCAACGGCGAAGTCAAAGTCATCGCGGAAGGCGTCAAACCCAACGACCTGGCCGTGACCAAAGACGGCTTCATCCTGTTCACTCAAACGGGCACATCACAGGTCATCCGTATCAACCCGGCCAACGGCGAAGTGACCGTGGTTGACACGGGCATCACCAAACCCAACGGCATCGCTCTGTCCAACGACGGAGGAACGCTGGCTGTCTCCGATTACGGCGGCACGCACACATGGACCTTCCGAGTCAACCCCGGCGGAACGCTCGACGCCAAAATGCCCACCATGCCGATGCGTCTTCCGATTGACCCTGAGGGCGAATTCAAAGCGAAGGAACCGCCGCCGTACATTCAGGTGGCCAAAGGTGACGGTATGGCTGTAGACAGGATTGGCCGTTACTACGTCACCAGTGAACTCGGAGTCCAGATCTTCGACCCCACGGGCCGCCCCTGCGGAGTCCTGCCAAAAGTCGATCCCGGCCAACCCCTCACCACCTGCATGCTCGCTGGCCCTGATCACAGCACGCTGTACATCGCCCATGGGACGAAGATCTATAGCAGGAAGCTGACGGTAGATCGCAACAAATAGTTTAGCGAATTGCGGAATCAACGCCACAATTACTGCACGACCAACTGATACTGCACGACCAGCTGAGCGACCTTGAAGACGATCTGTTTTCGGCGATTTCTCAGCAGCCATCAACACCAGAGTTTATCGTTTCAACATTCCTGACCTTCGTGCCGAGGTTCAAAGACGTTGTAAAGCAGATTGTTCCCGCTTCGAATCCGCTGCTGTTTTTCTTTCCTGAATATCCTGAGTCTATCCGCGATACTCGCCCGGAGTCTCTGTCAGGATTTGACCAAATTGGTGGCGACATCACCATTGCCGATGAGATTCATCGCAGCCCAAACAGTAGAGGACGTACGCCGTACGAGCTGATGAGCAGGAAGTCCGATGTCCGCGACTGGCAGCGGTTAAATGGAGTCGAGTACATACTCGCGATGCCCATCCGCGCATGGGTTTCGGGAGCCTTTGAGGTTGTCGGTCACTTGACGATAATGCTTAACAGAGAATGCCCCCCGTCGATGTCTGCCACGTTAGGTTCCATCCACCGCAGATTCGGACTTATGTTTCAGCAATTGATGTATCTGGCTCAGATTACTGAACCAATCCTGGATGCACCGCCCGAGTGATTCATGCTGCTCGTCGTTCTTCCTGAGCGGCACGCCATTCTTCGGCATTCCTGAGTGCATTTTCCCACCAGATACAAAACGCCAGTGATGCCCAACGTTGCCGTTCCTGTGCAGTGATTTCTTTTGCCGTTGTGGCTTCCTTGCCTTCACGGAACTGAGTTCTGGGGACTTCCTTAATAACCGCCTGCCTGCTGTGGAGTCCGGTATTATGACTTCCGCGCGATTTTGCGACAAGACTGTTTAGAAGCGGTCAGAACACCAAATTCCGCTGGACCGCACCATCAGAATCGTTGACGCCAAAATCTCCGCGATGCCGATGCGTTTTCTGTCGGAATAGATTTCGTTCCAGCAATGCCGCTCGATCAAGATTGTCGGGCCAGTTCCAATGTGCGTTCTCTTCAGGTTCAAAGACAAACGAATTGCGAGGAGCAGCACAGGAGTTTAAACCGGAAATGGACGCGAATACACGCGAATAGCGGCAGCGATCAAGTGTGGGGGCATTTCGAGCGACTCTTCAAACAGCGCGGGGCATGAAGTCCTGGCACGCGAACCACGTAATTTGGCGTTTTTGACTTTATTCGCGTTCATTCGCGTCTATTCGCGGTTCAGAACTGATTTTTATAGACGCTTCCTGAGTTGTTGACGCCCCGGGCTGTACTCAGTTCGCCTTCACCAAATTACCTAAAGAATCCTGCGCTGAGCACATTATTTGTCGTGGAACCAGAATTCGTCAAAGTTCTGGCTTGAAGGAGCTGCACGAGAGCACGTCCGAATTCTGACGAATCCGGATCCGTCATCACGAATCCGGCGACTCAGGGCACTCATCGGTTTACCAGGAACGTGGCAACGTTGCCGAGAAAAGTTCGCAGAACTGTGGAAACGTCGTTGCTGAACTGGCACTCGGTGATCGCGTTGTTCATGAGCTGCATCCAGCGATCGCGCGCCAGCTGATCAATGGCGAACGGGGCGTGGCGGAGGCGGAGTTTGGGGTGGCCACGACGCTGCAGATAGTCCTGTGGTCCGCCAAAACGAAAGATCAGGAACAGCCGCAGCCGTTCTTCCGCACCAGCCAGATCTTCGGGCGGATACATCGGGCCCAGAATGTCATCAGCCGGGACCTGCCGGTAGAACGCAGACACCATTCGGCGGATGCCGTCGGAACCAATCCGACTGTGAATCTGGTCCTCGGAAATTGATGTGGGATTTTGGGGTGTCGAGTCTGTCACAAGTGTTTCGCAGGAATAGATTGGCCGCAGACGAGATCTACTTTTTGTCGTTTCGTTTTTCCGCCTGCTGGCGGCGCCAGTCCCATGGGGCTACCGGATCAGCTTCCGCCCAAAGTCCCGCTTTATTGTCTCGCGCCCGCTGCTCGCTGGATGCCAGTGTTTTGTTGTCAGGAGCGAAGCGAACAAAGTGCCAGGCGAGGCCGTTTTCGACAAGGTGGTTGTTCAGATGAATTTCTTCGTTCCCAGGTGTTGCCTCTGCTCCTTTCAAATAAACATCCCCGATAATCTGGCCGGAACGGTCCTCTCCCTGTGTGACAACCCGCACGGTTTTCCCGCCCACAAGTTGCTTCAGCAGTTCTTTCGATTTCGCCCCAAACGGCTGTTCTGATTCAGGAGCATCGATCCCGTTCAGTCGAACCCGAAACTTTTTCTGCTCAGCGGTCTGCAGTTCGAGCACATCGCCATCGGGAACACCGACAACCTCGCCGAGAATCTCGGCTCCCGGCGGCAATTCTTTGCGATACTCCACCAGGTATTTAGTGCTCCCGCGCGGAGCCAGAAATTCATCCGGGAATTCCTTCCCGTTCAGGTCGTAGCAGACCCGCAAAACCCCGTCTTCCCTCACTTCGAAGATTGCCAGCAGGGTCTTCCCCTGGTTCGGGCCTGCCGTCCCGACAATCGTGATACGACTCGGTTTGACTGTTGTATCGACGACACACCTGCCTTTATCGGGGGTGCCGTTTACCGTGACTGCATATTGATCCCCCGAAAGCTTCAGGACAATACCGTCACGGACGGTCTTCGGGACCTCTTCGCCTCCGAGGACCGCGGTAATCGGATGCCATATCCCGTCCGTCGCATCCGATTGACAGCACGCGTAGGCCCTTGACGCATTGGAAAGCAAGGCGACCAGAACGGCGCAAAGAATTGATCGATGAAGCATAATAATCTCTCGCTGGCGCAATGAACCGCAACAGAATCGTGATGATAGTCAACAGTCTTTGCCAGTGCCATCGGACACCATTTGCGGTCTGACAAGATCGTTGTTGCTTTTGCCCGGAATGTGAAGCGAGTACAATCGAAGGTCGGATATCAGCCAGGCATTGGCCATACGACAGTTTCCATGTAAAAGTGTCGGCGTTGAATTTCATGAAATCCACTTTTGAATTGAATCACTGCAATACTTCGGTCTTAAAGACCCTGGGAAACTTCGCCACTCAACGATGTCGCGATCAGGGATTTCGGCCATTTCATCGAGTTAATCGTTCACCGGCCACAGGTGTGCGATGAAGCGTTTTTATTCCCTGCGATTGCTGCTGCTCGTTGGTCTTGTGGCGGCCGGATGCATCCTGTTTGCAATGGTGCGGTCCGCCCCTGAGGCACCCAACGTCCTGTTGATCACACTGGATACGACCCGGGCAGACCGTATCGGCTGCTACGGGGCGGATTCCGCTCGAACTCCGGTGCTTGACAGACTGGCTGCAGAAGGCGTTCTGTTCGAGCGATGTTACACACCTGTGCCGCTCACGCTTCCATCCCATGCCACGATGCTGACAGGATTGTACCCGCCCGAACACGGACTCCGAATTAATGCGCAGAAGTCACTTGATCCAGCTATTCCGACGCTGGCTGAGCAGTTTCAGCAGCAGGGCTACGGGACGGGTGCATTTATCGCATCGTATGTGCTCAACTCGACTTTCGGATTAAGCCGCGGCTTCATGCATTATGAT
>JAGQQS010000070.1:1300-21731 GCA_020426105.1 Planctomycetaceae bacterium | reverse complement strand
GCGATGGAAGGGCCCACTCCTGTCAGCGCACTGATCCATGCGGCGACGATGGTGACAGCAGGGATTTACCTGGTCGCACGATGTACTCCACTGTTTGTGATGGCACCGCATGCTCAGCTTGCGGTCTCCGGAATCGGGGCGATCACGGCGGCGATCGCGGCACTGACGGCCTTGACGCAAACGGACCTCAAACGTGTGCTGGCGTACTCAACGGTCAGTCAGCTGGGTTTCATGTTTATGGCATTGGGATGCGGAGCCGCCGGAGCAGAACTGGTGACGCCGGCGGTGACCGCGGGAATGTTTCACCTGTTTACTCACGCCTTCTTCAAAGCATTGTTGTTCCTCGCCGCAGGCAGTGTGATGCATGCGATGGGTGATGTCATCGATATGCGTCGCTTCAGCGGTTTGAAACATGCGTTGCCGATCACACACTGGACATTTCTTGTCGGAGCGGCCGCATTGGCAGGTTTTCCATTGTTGGCGGGTTTCTGGAGCAAGGACGATATCATCGCTGTGCTGGCTCAGGCATCACATGGGAAGGAAGAGTACCGTGTATTCTTTGCCGTGATCCGGGCTGTCGCGATGGGAGCCGCGTTCCTGACGGCGTTCTACACATTCCGTGCTTACTTCATGACGTTCTGGGGACCAGAGAAATTCCCGGAAGAAGCCGGTCATCATCCCCATGAAGCGACGCCGATTATGGCGTGGCCGCTGCGGATTCTGGCGTTTTGTGCAGCCGGGATTGGTTTGGCTGTCGGGCCGACGCATTTGTTTGCCGGTTATCTGCAGCAGACGATGGGACTGACGCATGTTGAATCGCATGGTCTGCACTGGGGCGTGATGATCACCAGCAGTATCATTGCGGTAGCGGGTATCGGCTTTGCGTGGATGTTTTATGTAGCATCACCGGCGATTCCGGACGGGATCGCCAAAGCGATGAAGCCCCTGTATATCATTTCGCAGGGCAAGTTTTTCCTTGATGAAATCTTCAAGGGCTTGATCGTGATGCCTCTGATTGTGCTTGCAAAGATAGCCACATTGATCGATCAGTACCTCATCGATGTTATCGTGGATACGGCCGGAAAAATTCCCGGGGCTCTGAGCCTGATACCTCGGCAGTTTCATGGTGGTATCGTGTCAAATTATGCCGGCGTCATGTGGATTGGCGTTGTGACGACGGTCGTGCTGGTGTTGACAATGTTTTGAAAATTCTGGTTGATGCATCCCTCGTTTAACCCGTGGCTGAAAGGCCGGGGCGAATGCAAACCTGGCCTTTCGGCCACGGGTTAAACGGGTGTAGCAGAAACCGGGGACTACTGAGATCAGGTTCACGAATTCTGGATTTCGAGCTTTCTATGATCGCACTTCTTTTTATCTCTCTGGCGATTCCTGCAGCGACGGCATTATTGCTGATGCTGTTTCGCACGTCGCTCAATCAATCCAATGCGCGGTGGGTCGCGTGTTGTGGAAGTGTTGTTGCGATGCTGTTTTCGGGCCTGCTGTTGCTGCAGTACAAGACGCAGTTTGTGCGGCCATTGGAAGCGGGGGTGATCCCGCTCGCATCCAGTGTGGACGCCGCTTCCGCTGTTCAGCCGCGGGTTGAATATCGTCAGCCGTGGCTGAAGACCGGCGAACGCATGCAGCTGGAGATGTACTTCGGACTTGACGGAATCAGTGTGACCATGATCGCCCTCACCACGTTACTGACGTTCTGCAGCGTGTTGATTTCATGGGAAGCGATCAGGGATCGTGCGTCGGAGTTCTATGCGGCCCTGCTGATCCTGGAGACCGGTCTGATCGGCGTTTTCTGTTCGTTCGATCTGGTGCTGTTTTACGTGTTCTTTGAAATGACTCTGATTCCGCTGTTCTTTCTGATCGCGATCTGGGGTGGGGCAGAACGCCGCTGGGCCGCCATTAAGTTTTTCCTGTACACGCTGGCTGGCAGTCTGGTGACGTTGTCCGGCTTGATCTATGTGGTCTTACATGTTTCGAGGGAAGGACTGGCGAATCCGACATCGCTGCCGGCGTTGTCTGCATGGCTGGCATTACATCCTTTGCCGGATGCGATGCAGTTAACACTGTTCCTTGCAGTTGCGGCCGGTTTTCTGATCAAGGTGCCGGTATTCCCGTTTCATACATGGCTGCCGCTGGCTCACGTGGAAGCCCCTACCGCAGGCAGTGTGTTGCTGGCCGGCGTTTTGTTGAAGCTGGGCAGTTACGGATTTCTCCGGATCTGTCTGCCGTTGTTCCCTGTTGCGTGTGTCCAGACAGGCTTGCCCGTCATTGGCCTGTTGTCGGTGATTGGCATAATCTACGGTTCCCTGTGTGCGCTGGCCCAGCGAGACATCAAGAAACTGGTTGCTTACAGCTCTGTGGCGCATTTGGGATTCTGCATGCTGGGGATGTTCGCTCTGAATGTCGAAGGCATCACCGGCAGCGTACTGCAAATGATCAATCATGGGCTCTCGACCGGTGCCTTGTTTATCATCGTAGGCATGATTTACGAACGCTACCACACACGCATGATGGATGACCTGAGTGGACTTGCGACCAGACTGCCCATGATCGCCTGCAGTATGGTGTTCATTTCCATGGCCAGTATTGGGCTGCCTGGCTTGAATGGCTTCATTGGCGAGTTTCTTTCGCTGGCCGGCATGTTTAAGGCCAACGCACTGTACGCGGCACTTGCCACCACCGGCGTCGTGCTGGGGGCCTGGTATTTGTTGACGGCCGTGCAGCGTGTGTTCTTCGGAACGCTCAAAGAACCTCATCAGCACGGTCACAGTAATGATGAAATCACCGATATGAATCCTCGCGAGTTCCTTGCACTGGCGCCGCTGGTGGTTCTGTGCCTGTGGATTGGTGTTCGTCCAGCGGGGTTGATTGACATTGTTGAGCCGGATATTAAGGCGATCGCTGTGTTATTTGAGAGTGTGAGCCCCGATGAGAACATCGCGGCCCTGCACAGCGATGCGATGTACCAATCTGCAGAGAGGTAATACAGCAAATGGAAAGCAACGCGTTCTGGTAATGTCGTACAGGCCTGAAACCATAATTTGTCGATCTGTTTTACTCGAGATTTCATCCAGGGATTTGTCCCGTGCCTCCATATCAAGCTATCAACCAGGCCGCTGGCCTGATTATTCCTGAGATCATTCTGCTGGCCACCGTCTGCATCATGTTCCTTGCCGGGCCGTTTCTGGTCAGTGAAACAGGCAAGGCACCCGAAGGTCTGCGGCACCGCTGGGGAATCTTGTCGCTGCTGGCGCTGGCCGCCGCGATGTTTGCGTGGATGAAAGCTCCGATCATGGACGCCGGAGCAGGTCCGTTTCGGCCCGATGAATTCGTGTGGTTCATTCGTGGCATCTCACTGGTGTTCGGCACATTGCTGACGCTTGTGTTGTGGGATCAAATTGACGATGGACACGCTGCGGAAGCTTACGCCTGTCTGCTGGCGATCCTTGCTGGTGCCAATTTTACGGCTCTGGCGAATGATCTGGTCGGTGTGTTTCTTGGGCTGGAAATGGTCAGTATTCCGACTTACATCCTGTTGTATCTGGCCCGGCGTGACTGGATGACGAATGAAGCGACGATCAAGTACTTTTTGCTCAGCATTTTTTCGTCAGCGTTCGTGCTGTACGGTTTGAGCTGGGTGTTTGGGATCGCCGGAACCACGAACCTGACAGCGATCACGGATCGCATCGCAGCCGCTCCTGTCACGACCGATCTGGGCATGTTCCGGCTGGCGATGGTGTTGATTATCGCCGGTCTGAGTTTTCGAATCACGGCTGTACCGTTTCACTTTTACGCGCCGGACGTGTTTCAGGGCGTGACGACATCCTCAGCTGCAATGCTGTCATTCGTGCCGAAGGTTGTCGGTTTCACGGCGTTGCTCAGGCTGCTGCCGGTTTGCTTTGGATCAGCGAGCTTCACCGACTGGATGCCTGTCGGATCTGTCCGCGTTGTACTGATGGTCCTGGCCATTCTGACGATGTTTAGCGGCAATCTGCTGGCACTGCGACAGACGAGCATCATGCGGCTGCTGGCCTATTCCAGCATCGCCCACGCGGGTTACATGCTTGTGGGGTTGACGGTTGGAAACGCCGCGGCAAACAGTGGTGTTGCCTCATTGCTGTTTTATCTGTCAATGTACGGCATCATGACCATCGGGCTCTTCGCGTTGATTACCGCTGCCGGTTCATTCGCTCGGCCACTGCGATCAATGTCAGATCTGGCGGGGCTGAGCAAAAGTCATCCGTCGATTGCCCTGATGATGGCAGTTTGCCTGATTGGTCTCAGCGGCCTGCCGCCGACCGGTGGATTCCTGGCGAAGTTGAATTTGTTCGTTGCCGCATGGTCCGAAGGCACGGCTGACGGACGACTGCTGGCCATCGTGCTGGCGGTCAATGCTGTCATTGCAGCAACTTACTATTTGCGCATGATTGCTTCGATGTACTTTGAGCAATCGACGGTTGTTCGTGGGCTCTCGCGTCAGCCTGCCGCCTGGATTGCCGGCTGTGTTTGTGCTGTCGCAACGCTGGCATTGTTCGCGGTACCTCAACCGCTGATGGATGCCGCTTTACGAGCGCTCAGTCATCAATAAGGTGGCGAGCGGTGTCGCGTGATCCCGGGGGTACCATGCCGTGCAACAGACCTTGTAGCTGTCCGAGCGAAACGCATCGAACCCCGAGGCTGACGCGTGAGGCCTGGCACGAATTTGCGGATGGACAATGGCATTGACGAGCGGTGCCGATAGAATGCTGGATATCCTTGTGCTCGAAGAAGGAGTCCAGTATGAGTTCGGTATCGGTCCGGAATGCAATCGAATACCCTGAATCCGATGGCAAGCCTATGGGCGAGACAGATCTGCATCGTGACTGGATGGTTCGTCTGCTCGAAGTTTTTCGGCAGCGTTATGCCGGTCAGCAGGTTTATATCGCCAGTGACCTCCTGCTGTATTATGTGGAAGGCACTCCAGCAAAGTATGTCGTACCGGATTGCTTTGTCGTACTAAACTGTGATCCTCAACGCCGCCGCACGTTTCAGACATGGAAAGAAGGACGCGTGCCGGATGTTGTGTTCGCAGTCACATCACGAAGCACAAGTTCGGTCGATTACATCGACAAGCTGGCAATTTATGAACAGCTTGGTGTTCAGGAATATTTCCTCTACGATCCCACAGCCGAGTATCTCGAGCCGCCGCTTCAGGGCTATCGATTAACCAATGGCGAGCTCCACGCGATTCCGACGATGGGCGGACGCATCCGCTGCAACATGTTGGGCGTCGATTTGTTTCTCGACGAATCTGGTCTGGTGATTGTGGATTCAGAGACCGGAATCGAACAATTGCCGAAGGCAGATTCAGAAGCGTTGGCCAGACAGCGGGAACAAGTCGCTCGTATCGCCGCAGAAAATCGTGTGCGCCAGCTGGAAGAAGAACTCCGGCGAGTCAGGCATCGGGAATCTCGGGGCGATTGAGCCATCCGCACGACATCATGAAGTCCACTCGCGCGATGGATTTAGGTGAATCAAGGCTCTATCGTCGTATCGACAGCCTCGTCCGGCCGATATCGGTGCTTGAGGCTAAATACTGAAAATCATGTCCGTTGACGTTTTCAACCGGCCGTTAAATACTGGCGGACGGGTCGTATCGATCGTGTCCAGAAGTGAAGGCGCCCCGAAGATTCGGGGCTTAACGACGTCTGGCGCTCGGAAGAATATGATTCCTCGCCAGAGTCCGTACAGACTGAAGATCCGGATGGATTAGATTCGATCTGGCAGGTACGGTGTCCGGTCAAGCCCGCATGGAACGTTGGCTTCGGATCTCTCAAAATCATCTTGGCCTGCCGGGAAAGGACTCGCATGCGTGCCCTGGTTTGTCTTTTGCTGGCGGTCGCCAGTCTTTCCGCGATGTGCGGCTGTCATTGTGTTCGCTGTACCGATGACGTCATGGATCATATTGACGATTTCACGGATCTGAATGATTTTCATCGCGGACTGGATCATGTGTACTGCGAAAAGCTGGATGTCACACGCTGGTGCATGAACGGGCAGTGTGTGCGAAACAATTGCCGCTGAGATTCGGCGAAATTTACTGATCGATTCTGAAGGTCTGCGCCAGCAACCCGCTTCAACGGACCGCAGAGGCAGCAGGATCCCTGCAACCGTCTTTAGTTAACAATTGGCCTCAACGAATCGTCGCGCTGCATCCGATAAATCGTGGCAGGGGGAATTGTGCGACATCTGACTTCCGGGGGGCCGGTTAAGGAGTCGCGGTAAGCTGCATATCGTTGATTCAGTTGCACTCGGCTCGGGGCGGAATTCGCAGCGCCGATGGTAATTGAGTTGGATCAGCGTGCGGAATGCAGTGGTGAGTTGATTGGGGGGATCATGCACTTCCGAAAACGCAGCACTGCGCCGATTGAACCACAGAATGTGTCTGGCCCGGCGGGCCGTGTGGTTGAGGCGTCACGGGGTGCAGTTGTTGACCTGGCGACGACGCGTGTGGTCTTCAGTTGCCAATTCAGTCTGTCGCAACTTCTGGCATTCGGATTTGTGTTTAGCCTCTTCCTTGGCGGGTCAGCAAATTGTTCGGCAGATCAGTTGAAGGAACTTGCAGAAAAGGCGGGCATCAGAATCCTTGCTGACGGAGACTCGTCATCAAGCGCGGAAGACGAAGCCCGTGCCGCGATTCCACTGAAAGCCATGAAGCAGGAAAATCGTCAGCGTGCCCAACAGATAATCAGGGATCGGAGTCAATATCGACGCCTGCCTTCACTGCAGTATGCGATCGATGAACCAATGTTTCGATACCTGCTGAGTCATCCGGATGTCGCCGTGAGTACCTGGCGGGTCATGGGAATTTCTCGGTTTGAAATGTGGCAGACGGGCCCGAATGAATATGAAGCCCAGGCAATTGATGGGTCGGAAGGGATCGCTGATATCCTGTATCAGGACGATAACCAGATGGTATTTGTCTGTCAGGGCAGTTATCACAATCCTCTGTTACCCCGGCCGATGCAGGCGTCGGCGTTAATCTGGTTTCGGGCCGTCTACACACCCAATGCCGATGGGACTCACGCCGTGACTCAACGAGCAGACGTCTTCGTGCGATTTCCGTCGAACAGTGTTTCAGCGATTGCGAAAGTCTTAACGCCGGTGTTGCATTCATTGATGGATCGTAATCTTTTCGAAGTTTCGCTGTATGGAAGCATGATGTCCCGGGCCGTGCGTGATGAGCCGGAATGGGTTGTGCAGGTGGCGCAGCAAATGGAGGGGGTGCTGCCGCAGCGGCAGAGCGAACTCATTGAGGTCGCGCGGAAACCTCGCAAGGTAAATGCCAACGTCCAGTTGAACCGAGCGGCGATGACTGCTGCCGATCGCAGTTTGATCTTATCCCCGCAGCTGCAGTTTCTTGACCCGCCGAAAGAAGTTACTGCAGCAGTCCCGCCGCCGGCAGTTGCAGTCGCACCTGCAACTACCGGCCGGCCGGTGTCCGGTTCCGCTGTCGGTCAGGTGCCGGTTCGCACTGTTTCGAATTCGACACCCGGCAATCTGATGATTCTTTCGAGTCCTGGGAATCCTGTCAAAACAGAGACCGCTGCACCTGGCCGCAGTTCCGGCAGCGTGAACAGCCGCGTAAAACGCTCCGACGACGGTTTTATACTGCAGCCCGTCGTCGTGCCACCGACTGGACCGACCGCAACCGGTCCAGTCGGCAGCGATCCATCGGGTGTGAAGTGACCGCACACCTGCCAATGCCCGGTTTGGTGGCGTTAGCGCCATGTCAAACGGCGCACAGCGTCGGCGCCCCCGCAGCGTTAGCGAGGGAAAATGACCGACAGCCAGTCCCTCGCTGACGCTTCAGGTTCGGGTTCACCTCGGTGATTACGCAGATTACAGCTTCAAAACCCGTACACCGGGATTGAGCAAAACGGCAGATTGCATTAGATATCCCGGCGGGAATTCGTCATAATCCCCCCGTGGGCGACAGTTCAGTGGCCCGTCCCGTTTTCGCTCAGGATCGCGATATGTGCCCTATTTTGCCTGGATTTCGAACGTACGTCATGGGCATTTTGCTGGCGTTGACATCGACGGAGCGGTTGATCGCGGAGCCTGCCGATCCGATCAAGGCGGAAGAGGCGCGCATCGAACTCATTCGCCAGGTGCCCATTTCCACGGAAGTCACGGGAAAGCTGAAGAGCGTGAGTCCGAGTGAAGAAGGGCAGTATGTGGAGCAGAACGAACTGATGATCGAAGTCGAAGATGAATTGATTCGACGGGAAGTTGCGGAGGCGGAGAAAAAATTCCATTCCGTCGTGGAAATCGAATTTGCTGTGGTGGCGCTTGCGAAAGCGGAAGTCGATCTGAAACAGCGGATGGAGGCGAACGCAAAATATAAGTCATTCAGCGACAACGAAATTCGCCAGACGGAACTGGAAGTCAAGAAATCGCAGGCTTCTCTCGCCAAATCGCGTGAAGACCAGGAAATTCTGGGACTGACGCTCGCGACGAAAACCGCGCAACTGGCCCAATACAAGGTCTATGCTCCGTTCAGTGGTTTGGTCACGAAAGTTCATCGCTGGCCGGGTCAGAGTGTTCGGCCGGGGGATCCTGTGCTCACGATCACCGACATGTCCGAGCTTCGAGCAGTATTAAAAATCGACTACAAACGACGCAGGGAAGTTTTTGTCGGGGATCCCGTTGAAATCAGGATCGATACGACCGGCAAGTCGATCCGGGCAGAAAGTCCTCGATTGGATTCCGATGAACGAACTTCCGATGAGGGCAATGACAGCGAACTGTTCAACCGCAGCGGACCGTATGCGCCCGAACCGGTGTTCGCAGCACCCCAGCAGGATGACGTGTTTACAGGGACAATTCGATTTATTGATCCTGCACTTCAGGAAAATCGCGGTCTGGTGACATTAAGCGTGCACGTGGATGTCCCGAATCGTCAGGATAAATTCGGACGTTATTTACTGCAGCAGGGGCTTCCTGTTGAAGCTGTCATCATTCCAAAGAAGCGTGACGAATGAGTTCCGGACATATGGTCGCTTCCAACCAGCGGCCCATTCCACTGCGAAAACGTGCGGATCTGGTGGTTGCCAGAATCGATTATCTGGGAGTTGGCTATCAGGTTATCAAGGATCCGGTTGCGCTTAAATATCATCGGCTGCAGATTGAACAGTACCGGATTCTGGAATTGCTCGACGGGGTGCGTAGTCTGGAATCGGTCCGCGACGCACTGAAGGCAGAGTTTCCGACGCTGCAGATTACGTTAAGTGATATCCAGCAATTGATTACTGACCTGCATCGCAAAGGTCTGGTTGTCAGCAATCGCGTAGGGCAGGGGGCTGCCGTTATTCGAGAGCGACAGAAGACTCGAAAAGAAAAAGTTAAGCAGACCGCCATGAGTCTGCTTTCACTGCGACTCCCCGGCTGGGATCCTGAACGCACGCTGCGTACGCTGCATCCATTCGTGGCCTGGATGTTTCATCCTTTTTTTGCCACGATTTGCATGCTGTTCGTCGTCTCATCGTGGCTGGTATTGGGGGCTAATCTGGAAGTGTTCCGGAGTAAACTTCCCGAATTTCAGAGTTTTTTCGGCTGGCCGAATCTGATGTATTTGTGGGTGACTCTGGGCGTGGCCAAGATTATCCATGAATTCGGGCACGGAATCAGCTGCGTGCATTACGGCAGCGAGTGTCATGAAATGGGTGTGATGCTGCTGGTGTTCAGTCCATGTTTGTATTGTGATGTCACCGATTCCTGGATGCTGCCGAACAAATGGCATCGGATTATCATCGGTGCGGCTGGTATGTACATCGAGGTCATTCTGTCGGGTGCAGCCATCTACATCTGGTGGCTGACGGAATCAGGAATGTTGCACTATCTCGCGCTGAACACCTTCTTTGTAACCACGATTACGACAGTTATTTTTAACCTGAATCCGCTGATGCGATTCGACGGTTATTACATGATGAGCGACTATCTGGAGATCCCGAATCTCCGGCAGAAATCGGAAAAGCTGTTGCGCGAAGCGTTTTCCTGGTACTGTCTGGGGATTGAGTCCAAACCGGATCCGTTCATGCCGGAGACCGGTCGCGCGTGGTTCGTAACTTATGCGATCGCTGCGTGGCTCTATCGCTGGGTGATTCTGGTATCCATCAGCATGTTTCTGTACACGGTCCTCAAGCCATACGATCTGCAGAGCATCGGGATTTCGGTCATGATCTTCTCGATGGCCGGCATCCTTTTCAGTATGTTCCGCAGTATCTATCAGATTATTGCCACGCCCCGGATAGAACCTATGAGCAAGACAAAGATCGCCGTGTCGTCGCTGATTTTTGGAGGTGCGGTTTACGCCGCTTTCAGCACTCCCATTCCTTGGTATCACGAAGCGCCGTGCTTTCTTGAGCCGCGAAACGTCGTCATGGTCTCGGCACCGGTGAACGGTATGATTCTCGCCCCGGACGAATATCGTCAGCTGTACGATGAACTGCTGCTGTTCCAGAGTGGAGCTCAGAAAGCGGCAGCCGCGATCCCGACCCCGGGAGATCCGGAAAAGCTGATGATCGATCCGTCGATGCTGAATATCGTGCGAGGTCTCCCCAGCCCGGATGAATATCAGCGAATTCGTCGAAACGGAGAAAGCGTGACGTCCGGTGATGTGATCGTCGTACTTGAAAGTCCGGAAGATCTGCAGCGGCATGATGAACTGCTGCAGCACGTCAGCAACTGGGTTTTTAGAACTCAGGAGATTCGTCAGTACAAAATTAACGAAGATCCGGCGGGAGAAGGTGTCGCAATTGCTGAAGCCTTTGAACTGGAAAAACAAATTCAGAAAACCGTTCGCCTGAATCTCCAGCGCGTCGTGCGTGCGACAATCAGCGGGACACTCGTGGCAGCGAAACGTGTTCCGGAGCCGCCGCGCAATGAAGTGGATGCCATGAAGCTCGGACGCTGGACCGGAACACCTCTCGATCCCGAAAATGCCGGATGCCTGCTCGAAGCCGGTCAGGAAATCGCGAGCATCGCACCGTCCCGGAAACTGCATGCTGTGATGTATATCGATCAGGGCGACCGGGATGACCTGCAGGACGATATGCCGCTGGAGATCAAGCTGGATCATCTCGCTGACATTACGTTTCTTACACGAGTTGACCAGATATCCCCTAAGGGCGAGGTGATGGCACCCGAGTCGCTGACAACTCGGTTTCATGGGCCCCTGGCGACGAAAGCCAATCAACAGGGGCAGGAGCAGTTGGCGAGCACGGCGTATCGCGCGATTGCCGAATTACACTTTGCGGACGGCAGCTCTCAACCGGAGGCACATCTGCTGAAACCGGGGATGAGGGGGAATGGGAGGTTTATTATTTCCAGTCGCACGGCGGCCTATTGGATGTGGCGTTACGTCTGTGAAACCTTCCGATTTCGAGTTTGAAGGTCGGATTGCAGAAAACTATCGGGAAAACCGGGTTCTGTAGATCCGGGAATACACGTCAGCGTTGTGTTTGGGTATCCTGCCTCGCTTCACTGCAGCCGGACGATGCGTCGATTGGTTTGGCATCGCGGCAGTGGGGCATGATTTTTAGTGATACCGCGCTTGCTCGTGGCTGGATTCTATGGAAAACCGTCGCCTTTTTACGTTTCTGATGACATCGCTGTTGTTCCTGATTCTCTGGAACACCGTCATTGGTCCCAAATTTTTCCCGCCTGAAAAGAATAAAGCGCGAGTCGCCGCCGTGCCAAAGGCAGGGGATCCTGCGGTCGATTCACCGCAAGTGGTTGCGGCCGAGGTGAACGATACCGGGGTGTCTGCCTCGGACCCGCCGCCGGAGGAATTGAAGATCCCCGACTATCCGGCGCAGGAACTGACAATTGGATCGGTTGATCCGGCGAGTGGCTATGCGCTGTCTGTTCAACTGACGTCTGCCGGAGCCGCGATTGAGGGCGTCCGCCTGACGTCTCCGCAGTTTATGGATCTGGAACACAGAGACCAGCATGCGCGGATTGTGGGTAATAATCCGACACCGGACCGCACGTTTTCCACAGCTGTCGCCCTGATCGATCGGCAGCTGGAAAAATCGGGCCAGACACTGGAGACGACTCACTGGAACCTGGCTGGCAGGACAGAGGATGAAAAAGGCGTGAGTGCTGTGTTCGAGTATGTAGCGCCTGACGGGACGCTCCGAATTCGCAAAACTTATACTTTGCCGAAGCTCAATCTCACCGGCAAAGAACTTGAACAGGCATGGCGGGAAGACGCTTCCTTTTACACGCTGCAGGTCGCGATCGAGATGACGAACCTGTCGGACCAGGCGAAAACCGTCGAGTATGAAATGCAGGGTCCGGTCGGGGTGCTCCTTGAGAATCAGGAACACACGTCAAAGTATCGGGACATCCACGTAGAGTTTATTGATGGCACAAAAGGCGTGACGACACCGGCGGGGACTGTCAGGAAGTACGTCGATACGCGTGAGACGGAGGAAGGTCATATACTCACTGCGGAGGAACAGTTCGACTATCTTCGAGAGGAAAAGGAATGGACGTCCGCGTTTCGCTATGCTGGCGTTGATGTGCAGTTCTTTGCTGCCTTGATTGCTCCGCTGGATGATCGTCCTGATGACGTTCGTGCAAATTCGGCGACCAAATGGATCGAACGCACATTTCCAGTGCTGATCTGGACGGATCCCACGGAACCTCGAAAATCGGATGTCAGTATTCGCATGGCATCGAACCCGGTGGAGCTGAAGCCAAAGGGTGATGGTGACTCGGTGACTCACAAGTTTGCATTCTTCGTCGGTCCGAAGCGCAGCGAACTACTCGACCAGGCTCCGATGTCCGCGGGACAGGTGCTGAATTACGGGATGTTCGGCTTTGTTGCCCGTGGAATGCACTATCTGCTGGGTACATTTTATGGTCTGGGAATGCCGTATTTCCTTGCGATCATTTCGCTGACCGTTCTGGTGCGTGGCTGCATGTTTCCGATCTCGCGCAAGCAGGCCATTAGCGCGGCACGGATGAAAGAGCTGCAGCCGAAGCTGACGGAACTCAAGGCCAAATATGCAGATGACCGCGAAAAGATGGCGAAGGCTCAGATGGAATTGTGGCGGAAGCACAACATCAATCCAATCGGCGGCTGCCTGCCGTTATTTTTGCAGATGCCCATCTTCATTGGATTATACACGGCGCTCAATTCGGCTGTGGATCTGCGGCTGCAGAAGTTTTTGTGGATCAATAACCTTGCCGCGCCCGATGCTCTGTTTCGGTTGCCGTTCAGTCTGCCTTATCTGGGATATGACTTCAGTCTGTTGCCGCTGTGTACCGTGGGTCTCTTTCTGACGCAGCAAAAAATGTTCATGCCTCCGGCCACGGATGAACAGCAGGAAGCACAATACAAGATGATGAATATGATGACCCTGTTCATGGGGGCAATGTTCTGGCATCAGCCTGCCGGTTTGTGTATCTATTTTATCGCCTCGAGCCTGTGGAGTATTGCGGAGCGTAAGCTGCTGGGAGCGGGATCAATGACGCCGGCCGCGGGTCCTTCGGTGGAAGTGATTGTCCCTGAAACCAACGCAAAGTCCGCAGCAAAGTCCCGGAACACCTCCTCCGCCGCCCCGGAACAGGGGAGGAAAGTCCCCGGCTTTCTTCAGAAACTTCTGGACGCGGCTCAAACGGCTCGCGAACAGGCTGATCAGCAGCGCGAAAAAGAAGCCCGAAAAGGAAAGAAGCGCTGAGCTGAAACATTATCGGCATCGGCCTGGCGCAGTATGATTCGCAGGGCAGGGAGGCTAAACTTGTGCGCTGCAGGTGTCCTCCGTCAATCAATTCAGCCCCAGTGTTAAATTCAAATGCATCCGGAATCGATCACGTTTCGCAGTGGAAAAATTGCTGCGACCGTTCGCAGCGACAGTGTTCAGCTTCTGGTGTCCTGCGAGGCGTCAGACCTGTCAGTTGCTGAGATGTGCCGCCAGGCACTGCTGTCGCCGATCGGGTTGCCGGAGGTCACACGCTGCGTTGTTCCCGGCGATACAATAGGGATTGTGATCGATCCTGAAACACCCGATCTGATTGAAGTCCTCACGACTGTCTGCGAGCAGCTTCAGTCGGTCCCGGAGGGCGGAGTTACGCTCCAGTTGCTTTTGCCGCCGGATCCGGCTCATGCGGGCTGGACGGCTCTGGTCGACCAGCTGCCACTGCATCTTCGGCAGCAGTTGACCGTGCATGGACATGATCCGGAAGAGACGGATCAGTTGAGTTATCTTGCAAGTTCAGCGGCGGGGGACCGGGTCTATCTGAATCGCCGAATTTCGGATGCTGACCTGCTAATTACGATCGGGGTGATTTGTTTCGACAGTCTGTTGGGCTACCGAGGAACAACCAGCTGCATCTTCCCGGCATTTTCAGATACCTATGCCATTCAACAGGCGCGAACACTGGGGCATCCGGAACTCACGCCTGAGCAGCCGCGGCCCTGGCGTCAGCTGGTTGACGAAGTGGGTTGGTTGCTGGGCACACAGTTTTGCGTTCAGATTGTTCCTGGTTCAGGTGATCGACCGCTCGCGGTTCTCGCGGGTTTACCGGATGACGTCATGGTGGCTGGCAAAGAACTGGTGGAACAGGTCTGGAATTTACCGTCGGGGCGGCAATTTGATTCCATTGTGCTGTCCGTGCCAGCCAGCGCGTCGTCCGGCTGGAAACAGTTTGGAAACGCGGTTGAACTTGCCACAAAACTGATTCCACAGAATGGTCGAATCATTGTTGTGGCTGATCTGCCCGTTCCGGAAGGTCCGGGCGCTATGATGTTGCGACGCAGCCTTGAGCCGGAAGAACTCCTGAAGCCGCTCCGCCGCGAGCCCGTGGATGATTCGGTCGAGATCACCCAGCTGATCCACGCGCTGCGGCATGCTCGAGTCTACTTATACAGCAATATCCCTTCAGACATCGTGGAAGAACTTGGGATCATTGCGATTGAGGACGCGGCCGAGTTGCAGAAGTTAACGACGGCTGCAGGTTCCTGCGCTGCATTGCCGCATGCAAATTATGCGTGGGTCGGATAGTCCTGGCCTGGTCCTGAAGTGTTGTGCCAGGAGGCAGCGTTCGTCGGCAGTCTGTTGTGCAACTATTCAAAGAGGCAGACATGGACTGCCTCGACATCACACCAGTGCTTCGCGGTTGATGCAGTTCATGATCCAGTGATCAAGCATGCGGACCTCGTTACCAGTTGGATCGACAGGCTGATCCGTCAGTTCCACATCGATATGTCCGCCGGCCGACCGAAGTGCGCGAACGGTCTCGACACTCCGTGCCAGAATATCACTCGGACAATTGCGTGAAACGCTCATCAGCACAGGTTTTCCCCGCAGCCCCGTCAGACGATCTGCTCGCAGGCAGTCGCTTTTGCAGGCGGGATCCAGCAGGATGCCGCCGGCAAACCATTCAGGCCGCTGAATCAGCATCTGAAGAGCAGCATCGGCGCCGTAGCCGGAACCGGCGAGGAAAATGCGTTCGCTGTGAATATGAAAAGCCTGTCGCAGTCGGCAGGTGGTCACGTGCAACAGGTCCTGCAGTGGTACCGACCCGAATTGGAGAGATGAAACATCCCAGCGATGTCCGCCTGCCGTCTCGTGAGTTCGGTTCCCGCGCAATGCCAGCCCGATATAGTTCTGAGGACTGACAGCGGACATCACTTCTTCGAGCTGGTCCTCATCATTCGCATCGCTGTGAAACCAAACCAGCAGCGGATAAGCATAGCCTTCTTCATACCGTTCGGGAACATAAATCGAAACAGGCCAGTCAGATTCCGCAACGGACCCGGAATACTGAGCAGGGCAGTCGGGAGACTGGCTCCACGATTCATAGACTTCCCGCAGCTCGGTGGGAAGCATCTCAAGATCGATGTCCGGCAGCAAAGATTCCAGCTCACCTGTTGAAAACGACATGCTTCGAACGCGATTGAACATGTGAATGACTTCCGTGATTGAAAATAGTATGAGTGTTTGGGGGGAGGACACATGAAAATCAGTTTCCTGAAGCTCTTCCTGAGCTTCAGCTGAATGATCACCTGATTCAGATTAAACCTTGTCAGGATTTGGTTTCGGATACCACCTGTCTGATTTCATTCAGAGGAAAGTGTTTTCCAGGGCAGGCCGTTGCTCTTATTGAACCGTGCCCCATGAGATTTTCCGGCGTGATCCGGTGACGAATTGCGAGTACTTTGACGAGTGATTTGAGTGAAGCAAGCTGAGCCCTGGATGGTGCTGAGTTTTCAAAATTCCCGACGACACAGATTCCGATTCCACGATTATTGAATAATTCATCGCCCGAATGAGCTCCGTGGAGCTGGTTCTTCCAGCGAAAGGTCGCCTGCACCGCTCCATCCGCCATTCCCTGCCCGTTGCCGATCAAAAAGTGATAACCAATTCCCAGCCATGGGCTTCCTGCTGCGTCCCTGCGTTTCAAATGTTGTTGATGGATGGATTCGACACTGCCCGACTGGGTGGCAGAATGATGAATTACGATATACTGCCAGTCTGTTTCCTGGACCTCCGCCATCCATGACGGTGTTTGTTCCGACGAAGCTGATTGCCCTCGTCCCTCAAAAAGCCCTCTTGCCACTGCCCCGGAAATCATCCAGGGATGCGTTTCCTGAGCTTCTGAATTTTTGCCGCAGCGCTGGATAACCACTGCGAAGCAACCGGACCCAATCACCAGACATGACCACGCACACAAATTTCGAATCCGGCGGCGAAAACTAATATGCTGAATTCTCATGCTGCCCGCTCGAATCCTGAGGACGCCTCACGTTAAGCCCTGGCTGCAAGCTCGTCAGGACTTGCCGTGACGATCTGTGCGGCTCAGGTCCGACTTCAGCAATCGACTCTACAAGCCGCTCGCGACGGTGTCAATGTCCTCTCCGATCAGGCCATTTTGGCCGCTCAATCGAGGTTCAAAACGGGTTGATTTCGCGAGGTTTGCGCTGACTTTGACGGCGATCTGAGGGGCGTACAAACTGCCCGGTTCACCTTGATCGCCCCAATCGATACAACCTCAGCGATTTCGGGGTTTTCACCGCCCGGAGTTGCTGTTCCCCTTCAGTTTTTCGATGGGTGGGAACGTCCATACGAGCCTGCTGCTCGCTTGCTCGGGTGACGAAAATGCCACGACGACTTGCAGGTTTTGCAAATCACACGTTCAGGAGGCTGGTATAACGTTTTAAAGACCGCAGCAACAGGTAAATTGTTGCTGAGATGACCAGCATGACCGCCCATTCCAGTTCAAACTGCAGGCGGTGTTCGGCAAAGACAAATTCCAGAATATTCAGCAGAAAAAAGGCGATGCCAATCAACAGGACGGAGGAGTATTCACGCCGCAGGATCATCCGCCATCGGAATGAGCGCACCGGTGCGTTCCAGCCACTCAGTCGCGGAAAGAAAACGGGTGTCGAGCGAACCCACTCAGCGTACGGCGTCCCGAACTTTTCGTGCAGAAACGACTCCTCGGCTGCGATAATCCGTTCGTAATAGGTCCAGAAGCAACACAGACAGACAGCGACGTAAGCCATGCTGGCCGGGACCAGAATAATCCCGAGCATGATGAGGAAATTGCCAAGATAGAGTGGATTGCGACAGATTGAATACCAACCAGTGGTATTGAGTTCCGTTGCACGCTGCTGGGACACGTTGCGTCCTGATGTTCCATTGCAGACGAAACCGACGGTCGTGGCGCGAATCAGAAGGCCGGAAACTGAAACGCCGAAGCACATCCAGTCCCATCTGTCCTGCCATTCAGGACTGCCCCCAATGAACTTAAAATGAACTAGTGTCCAGGCTCCGGGAATAATCAGCAACGCGGGCATCAGTCCACGATGTCGAAACAACCACGCCCCCTGTGTTGCCATGCGTTCAGAAATCATGTTTTAAATTCATTCCGGCGTGTTAAGTGGATAATGCATTTGATGTTTAATGTCTGTATTGTCAGTCCCGGAATGGGCGATTTCTCTTCGAAAACACAACACTTTCGCCATGATGACGAAAGTCTATGGAAGCCGCGAAATTAGCACAAGACCCTGTTCTCAACGCGGGATTTGTTTTTTTGGCCCGTTTCGGGGAATATTTTCCTCGTCCGAACGGGCCAAAACCCGCTTAATTCGTGGGATTCATTCCGACTCGGAACAGCTTTTTGTAAAATGCCATGATCGCGCAGTATTGCGAATCTTTGCCTGCTAGACTGCCATGCCAAAATAGTGATCTACATTGATGAGTCGACACGGCACGGGAAGTGGAATACTTCCGCACTGATGGGGATCGGTGAATGTGCATGCGTCATTGATGAAATTGGTGTGTGCTGGTTTTCTGGGTGAATTGGCAAAGAGACAGATTCTTCACTGGGTAAATTCATGTCGCAAAACTCTCCTCGTGATGTTGTTATCACTGGCATTGGCATTGTTTCGCCGCTGGGGATCGGGCGTAATGCGTTTTGGTCGAGCATTGCCGAAGGGCGAATTGGTCTGAAGCGCGTCGAATTGCTTTCTTTTGTCGGTACACCCGGCTGTGTCGGGGGTGAAGTCAGCGACTTTAATGACGAGACGACGAAGAAGCAGCATTTGAAGACGCTTCGCAAGAGCCTGAAGGTCATGTGCCGTGAAATTCAGATGGGAGTTGCATCAGCGCTGCAGGCGATGGAAGATGCCGGGCTGCCAGCGGGCTCGGTGGCGCCGGATCGCATTGGCGTCGATTTTGGTGCGAATTTGATGTCCAGTCCACCAGATGTGCTGATTGGGGCCGCCTTAAAGTCAATGACTGAGAAGGATGGTCGGCCTCAGTTTGACTATGATCGGTGGGGGGAACACGGCATGTCGGGCATGGAGCCTTTATGGCTGTTGCGTTATCTGCCGAACATGCCTGGATGTCACATTGGCATTGCCCTGGATGCACGCGGTCCCAATAACTCGATCACTCAGGACGAAGCGTCGGGAGGATTGGCGATTGCAGAAGCGGCGAATATCATTCGTCGTGACCGCGCAGATGTGATGGTGACGGGAGTGACTGGAACGCGCCTGCATCCTGTAAAATCCTGCCACAACACTCATTGGGATATTCTGGCAGATGGTCCTGCCGAAACACGTGTGCGTCCGTTTGATGCGCACCGTACGGGCGAGGCACTTGCAGAAGCATCGTGTACGCTCATTCTGGAAGCGCGGTCCCATGCGGAAGCTCGCGGAGCCACGATTCTGGGGACGGTGCTGGGCTGTGGCGCCAGCACTGTCGCCAGCCGTGAAGGTCATCCGGATGAAGCGTCAGCCGTTGTTAACGCCGCGTCCGCAGCGATGGCCCGCGCAGGCGTGTCTGTTCAGGATCTGGGACATATCAATGCGTGTGCTGCCGGTCATCCGGCCCGCGATCGTTACGAGGCCGCCGCGATCCGGCGAATACTTGGCGATCGAGCCGATACCGTTCCTGTGACAGCTTTCAAAAGTTATATGGGAAGTACGGGTAGTGCTGCCGGGCTGTGCGAAATTGCGGCGTCGCTGCTGGCGGCCCGGCATGGTGTCATTCCGAAGACGCTGAATTTTGCCACGCCTGACGTGGAGCAGCCACTGCACGTTGTGCATGGCGAACATCTGGCATCGTCAAACGGTCTGTTCCTGAAGACCAGCGTGACACGTGTTGGTCAGGCCAGTGCGGTCGTAATCCAGGCGTAGGAATCTGCTTGACGAGGGCGATTTGCGTTGGCCGAGCCTGCACAATGCGCGATCGTATTTCTCAACGAGTTGCCTGTTCCCCGACCCCCGGTTGTTGCAATTCCCAATAAGCGACGGCGTGGGCGTCAATTCGGTCGCCGCCATTCTGAAGCGCCTCGCCATGACCATTTCCAGCAACAGAACTATGACAGTCTTCGGGCGACGACGAACAGAATTGCCAGGATTCATGTTATAAGCCGGCAGGGCCGTGGTGAGTCAGATTGGGGCTCATTTACCGGCTCAGGTGAGGCAACGACTCAATGACTTCGGTAACGGCAGATTCTGCCGCGGCATAATCTGCGCAATAGGCTCCCTTGTCACAGGAAGTTCTGATCCGGGCAGCGAATGTTCAGACTAAATATGAACGGTGCCACTGGTATTTGGATTACAATCGATCAGACAGGACGCGGGACGCGTCTCCGGGCGGGTATTGCTGTGTGGAGATGCAGAACAAATCTTTCGTCTGCAGGTATCGTCAAGGCGAAAAAAGTCAGTACAGTCGGCCGCTGATCAGCCCGCTGCGAAAAGGAATTTTGAAGTGCGAAGCATTCGACTGGTTGCATTTGTTGCCTTAGCTGCAATGCTTCCATTGTCGTTTTCAGCGAGCGTCGCAACCGCGGAAGACAGCGAGGCACTGAGCCTTTTTCAGGACTCCAGTGACAGTTTTCTGCATTACCGTGT
>JAGQQS010000070.1:0-1222 GCA_020426105.1 Planctomycetaceae bacterium | reverse complement strand
CAGACGCAAAGGCCGACGTTGGCAGGGAGCCGACTGCCGAAGAACGGCTCAGAAAACTGGAAGAGTCCATGCAGAAGCTCGATGCGAAATGGACTAAGTTTGACAGTGGCGAGAAGATAAAGAAAACAGAGGCTGCGACGAAGCCTACCTTCAAAATCGGCGGTCGAATCCAGGCAGACTATTGGGACTTTATGAATCAGTCGGCGGGAATTGGGTACTTCGAACACCCCATTGCTGTCAGTCCGAATTACGGGCAGGATCCCGAGGATACATTTGCATTTCGCCGCGTCCGTCTGGAGTGTCAGGGCGATATCCCGGACAACATGTTGTGGCGGCTTCAGGTCGATTTTAACAACCCGAATTCTCCTGAAATGAAAGATGTCTATTTCGGGTTCAGGGAGTTGCCGGGGAATCAAACATTACTGTTTGGTAACCAAAAAATCCCGTTGGGACTGGACGCATTGAACAGCAGTCGCTTCAACGTGTTTATTGAGCGTCCACTGGTAATAGATGCGTTCAGCACGGACTACCGACGTCCGGGTATCTGCATGTACGGGAATTCAGACGATGAATCCATCAATTGGCGCTATGGTGCATTTTACCTGGAAAACGTCTCCAACGATGGCCGGTATGTCGGCGATGCTCGTCAAATGAGCATCAATGGGCGTCTGGCCGGAAGTCCGTGGTACGACGATTCCCCTGATAGTCATGGATATCTGCATTGGGGAATCGCGGGTATGATCGCAAAACCTGATGGCGGAGCTGGACTTGTGGACGGCTTCAGTAACGAAGCACGCTTCAGCACGCGTCCTGAAGGGCGTAGCCAGGGGCGCTGGTATGATACCGGCCCGATACCGGGCGCAGACTGGTTTGAAACCATCGGACTGGAATCCATCCTGAATTTAGGGCCGATGCAGATCGTGGGTGAGTACGAAACTACGTTCGTGCAACGCAGTCAATTCGGCGATACCCATTATCAGGGAGCGTATGCCTACGTTTCCTGGTTTTTGACTGGCGAACATATTCCGTATGAACGAACATCGGGCACCTTAGGGCGCGTTCAACCGAATGAAAACTTCTTCCTGGTCGATCGCAGCGGCAGAGGTCGCGCAACAGGCTGGGGGGCATGGAATGTTGCCGCACGTTATTCGTATCTTGACCTGTCCGACAAGGACATTTTGGGTGGAGTTGGCCATGCCGGCACACTGGCATTGAACTGGCA
>JAGQQS010001087.1 GCA_020426105.1 Planctomycetaceae bacterium | reverse complement strand
CGTTTTGATTTTACTGTTTTTTTTGCTTGTCAAAATACTTCACAACGTTGCCTCAAAGAGGGGAGAAGTTGGCCGACAGGCCGGATGAGCGTGGGGTATTCGCTGTTTCTGTCTTCTGGAAATCTTTAACGCCGTTCCGGCGTAGGGTGCGTGATGTGGAGCGCAACGCACCAATCACAAATTTGCGGTATCGGCAAAAACCGGAAAGTCTCACTGGTTCGTTTCGCTGTCGCTGCACACACCCAGTCAAGTCTTTTGCTGAACGGAGTTTTTTCCCTTGTACGAAGTGTTCGGTGTAGGCGTTATTTTTCTGGGCGCGACTCTGCTGTTTGCCGGAATCTTCTGGCTGATTCGCAACGCGTGGCGGCTGCGGAAGTGGCTGGGAGTATTGACATTTCTGACGGCTCCGCTCGGCGGTCCGTTGCTGTTCGGACTCCTCCGATTTCGCCAGAACAAAGGCGCTTTGGTTCTGGTGCTGATCGGATTGGTTGTCGGGGCGATTCCGTTTGCAGCGGATCGAGCCTGGGAGCTGGTTTTTGGTCTGGGGGAACGGGAACGGGTGATCGACGGCGAACGACATCTCACGCTGACCGGCTGGGATCGGAAAGATTACAATGTCGTACTGGCTCGGAACAAAGATGTGGTCGTGCTGGAAATGGGTAACAGTGATGTCACGGATGAAACTCTGCAGGAATTTGCTCAGCTGACACAACTAAAGGAACTGACGCTCAGCGATACGATGGTGACCGATGCAGGGCTGGAATTCCTAAAGACACTTCCAGCGCTGGAAAGTCTGCGGCTGGCTCGAACAAAAATCACCAAAGAAGGCATCGCGACGTTTCTCGCAGACCCGCCCCCCAAACTTTTGCAAATCGACGTCTCTGGCAATTCCATTCCGGCGTCGGCACTGCGAAAATGGAAGAACGTAGATTCGGAACATCGTCGTTACGTCAATTGATCGTGTGCAGCGCGAGTCGCGTGAAAATCCTGTCGGCGGAGCGACAGGTGTACGGTACGCCCGTCGCTCCGCCGACGGGACCCATCTTCTTTCAGCATTGTTCATAAAGACAATCATCTTATGCAACTCATCGAAGACGCAGCGGGAGATCCGCAGAACGCCCGGTTTTTATGTCGTGCCTGTCAGCTGGCCTATTTACCCGAAGCTGAAGGGGTCAAAGGATTCCGTGACGATCTTGGCCTGTCGGCAAAGCTCCTGAGTATCGACAACACGCAGGTCTACATTGCGGAAAGCGCAGATCATATTGTGGTCGCGTTTCGTGGCACCGAAGATCCCACGAGCATCGACGGGCTTAAAGACTGGTTGCTGACAGATGCCATGAATCTCCTTGTGGTACCAGAAGGCCGTCTGGGCCACGATTTGTCAGCAGCGGGTGTCGGAGCAAAGTTCCATAAAGGTTTTGTCGATGCGATCTCAGAAATCTGGGACCCATTGAGAGACGACGTCGAAGCGAAGATGAAACAGTCGGACCGCCCCCTGTGGATCACGGGTCACAGTCTCGGCGGCGCCCTTGCCCTGCTCGCCGCATGGCTGTTGAAGCGTCGTTTTATCGCCATCCATCAGATTTATACTTACGGCGCCCCAATGATTGGCAATCAGAAAGCCAGCGACGCCTTCAATCGCGAATTTAAAGGCCAGATTTCCCGCTATGTCAGTGGCCGCGATCCGGTGCCTAAGCTGCCTGGGCTGAGTCTCGTCGCCAACGAGTTCACTCATGTCGATTCGGCTCATGTGCTGGGCACCGATCCGATGACGAATCTGTCTCAGTTCGTGGGGGCGATTGGTACTCAGGCAGTAAAAGGGCTCCTCGCGGGAAGTCTGATCGATGAAGTCTGGAAGTATGTCAACGAACAGGTATCAGCGCACTTCCTGGATTCTTACGACGGTTTGCTGAAGAAGTAACAG
>JAGQQS010001086.1 GCA_020426105.1 Planctomycetaceae bacterium | reverse complement strand
GCATGGGCCAGCTGTGTGGATGTCATTGTCGATTCATTAAGTGAGCTGGATGCACAGCACGCGGATGCTTTCAGAGCGAATGCCGCTTTGCTGCGGGAACAATTGCAGGCATTGCACGAATATGGACTTTCGTCGATTGCGTCAATTCCGCAATCGAACCGAATCCTGGTGACTTCCCATGACGCGTTTAGTTACTTCGGCCGCGCCTATGGTCTGGAGGTCGTTGGTGTTCAGGGGCTATCCACTGAATCCGAAGCGGGACTGCAGCGGATCAATGAACTCGTGGATCTGCTCGTCGAACGCAAAGTTTCTGCCGTGTTCGTCGAAAGCAGTGTGCCGCGAAAGAATATTCTGGCCTTAATCGATGGCGCGAAATCCCGTGGTCACGATGTTAAAGTCGGTGGTGAACTTTATTCTGATGCCATGGGGGCCGAAGGGACGTACGAAGGAACCTACGTTGGGATGCTGGATCACAATATCACACTCGTGACTCGCGCCCTTGGGGGTACAGTTCCGGATGGCGGTTTGAACGGCAAGCTCAAGGTGGTGACGGAGCAGCCATGAACGTCTTGACACCGCTTTCAGTGACCGACCTCACCGTCGCATGGCACCGCAAGCCGGTGATCTGGGACGTGGATCTTGAAGTACAGCCGGGGCAGCTGGTAGGAGTTGTGGGACCGAACGGGGCCGGCAAAAGTACGTTGCTCAAAGCGATTATGGATCTGGTTCCAAAGGCGTCGGGCCGCGTCGAAATCTTTGGGAAATCTTACCGCCAAAGTCGCTCTCGAGTGGGTTATGTACCGCAGCGCGAAAGTGTGGACTGGGATTTTCCGATCAGCGTGCTCGACGTTGTCACGATGGGCCTCTACGGAAAAATCGGCTGGTGCATGCCGGTTCGTCGCAAGCATCGCGACATCGCCAGGCAGGCGCTGGACAAGGTGGGCATCGGAGATCTCGCCAGCCGCCAGATCAGCCAGCTTTCCGGTGGCCAGCAGCAGCGGACGTTTCTGGCGCGGGCCCTGGTTCAGGATGCGGACCTGTATCTGATGGATGAGCCTTTTGCTGCCGTTGATGCGGCGACGGAAAAGGCCATCGTGGAGATCCTGCGCGAAATGCGTCGGGCCGGAAAGACGGCGCTGGTGATTCATCATGACCTGCATACAGTGCCGGAATATTTCGATTCTGTGGTTCTGCTCAACATGCGGGTCGTTGCGAGCGGACCGACCGACGAAGTCTTCACGCGTGAAAACCTGGAACGCACCTATGGAGGTCGCCTGACACTGCTGGATGAAGCGACCGAAGCCATGCGTCGACGGGAGCGAACGCTGTGAGTTTGCTGCTGATATTCGCGGAGTCGCTGACGGATCGCTCGATCTCATGGCCCGAGTGGAGCGAGTGGAAACGTCTGCTCTTGCTGCAGGATTATAACACGCGGGTCGTGATGCTGGGGACCGGATTGCTGGGGATGGCGGCCGGCATGGTTGGCTGTTTTACATTGCTGCGTCGCCGGGCGCTGATGGGCGATGCGCTCAGTCATGCAACGCTGCCCGGCGTGGGGCTGGCATTTCTGCTGGCTCCGTACCTTGGACTGGACGGTAAATCGCTGCCGGTGCTGCTGACCGGCGCAACACTCAGCGGCATCGTCGGTGTCGCCTCGATTTCCTACGTTCGCAGTATGACGCGCCTGAAAGAAGACGCGGCGCTGGGGATTGTGCTGAGTGTTTTCTTCGGCGCGGGCATTGCCATCCTGACGGTGGTTCAGCAGCTTCCGGCTTACCATGCGGCCGGGCTGGAGTCTTTTATCTATGGAAAAACGGCATCCATCAATTCCAGCGACGCCCGACTGATCGC
>JAGQQS010000069.1 GCA_020426105.1 Planctomycetaceae bacterium | reverse complement strand
GAATTAATCAGGCACATCCGATAGATTCGATATGTCCCGAATCAGATTTTCTCGTGGTTGGAAATGTTGTTGATGTGGAAGTTTATCGAGGATGATCAATGCAACCTGCTGGCAAGGAATAAGGTAACGGTTCAAGACTGGGACAATCACGCTGAAAGAAAAATCCTCTTGTTTTGAAGGCGTCATTTAACAAACAGGTATTTCCCTCCACTATCCGCCGCAATCTGTTTCAAATTTCTCTCTCCAGACTGATCCTGAAATCCGATTGTGTTGATTGGAATTCGGTTAAGATTTCGCTGACGAACATTCGCAACCACTCGAGCATCGAAATCACCATCTGTCAGAAAAAATATGGAATCGGGATTCATATCGATTGCCACTTGAAGTGCGCCATCGGGATTCGTCCCCCCCCTTGAGGGGAACGATTTAGCCCACTCCACAATTCGATCTTTGTTGTTATCCGTCGCGGATAAAAAAGTCGTCTCCGTAGTTTGTGGACTGAACATCGAATAAAAATCGTCGGAAAAAAAGATGACAAAAATTCTTTTGCCTTCTTCAAGACTCATTATGGAGCGTTCCAGCTCTCTTTTTGCCTTAGAAGATCGCGTCTCACCCATGCTGCCGGATGAGTCAATAATGTATATGAACGAGTCTCCCGTTGCAGTAATTCCGAAGAAGTCGCTGCCTCCAACGGAGAATCTTGAATTTCCTTCAGAGGAACCGCCAGCAGAAGCTGAAGTGGGGTCTTGAGAGGCAAGGGATTCTGTCGGAGGAGGTTTTAAATCTTCTCCCTCTCCCACTGAACCATTTCCAGAGTCTGCAGAGTTTGCAGCAGAACTGGAATTTGCCGACGAAGAATTGTCTGAAGGGGTTGGAGAGTCCTGGCCTGCATCAGTAGTGCTGTCTGCACCACTCTGTGATCCATTTCCAGAATCACCTTTACCCGCGATGGTGGACGTACCTGACCCGAGCCCATTCTGATTGGTCTTTAGTAGCCATATGAGAACAAGAAGCGCAAGCCCGAACATGAAAACCGAGAAAACTGAAATCGCAATAATCCAGCGCCCATTATTCGACGACTTTGATTTTTCATCTTTCAAGGGTGGTATGTTAAACAGATTCCGATTCGGGGTCTCAGCCTGTTCAGTTACAGGAAGAGAGCTGGAGATCTCTTCGTTATGAGGGGAGAGACTCTGACTATCAAGCCGATGAACTCCGCTCGGTGTGGGAAGCGATGAGGGTTTATTGTTTGGGAGGAGTGTGTTATCGGATCTTGAGTCTGAGGCTGGAGGCTTATTTTTGAATAGGTGTTTGAACTGGACTCCAGCCATATCCCATTTCGACGTTTTTTCATCTCGAACAAGAGCATTGCGTGAAAGCTTTCCTCTCCTGATCAAGAAAGCCATTTCTTCTGAACTTAGAGGCCCGACCTCTCCTTCCTCGGCTTTATAGAACCATTCTGTCATGTCAATTTCCGGCTTCCGGATCTGCCATTAGGGTCGATTGGAAGTACCTCATTTAGAAAAAGCGAAGTCACGAAACGTGAAAGAAATGGAGAACGAATTTGGACGCTTGTCACTCACATAAGGCTCGGTCAAGCCACACGTGCAGGTCTGTCGGTAGTCTAAAATAAATTTTTTCAACAGTCAAAACCCATTCGCTTCAAACGGAGAATTGTAGAATGGATCACGATCAGGATCCTGTGCATTTGGCGACAGGTTCTTCAAAGCACAAGTCCCCGCAAGATAGCGAGTTAAGGCAAGTAAAATATCAGCTAAACACTCGAAAAATGATGAGAATCGCGCGGCGTGAGGTCCACAACATGATGTACGGGACAATTCTCGACCTGCCAGTGAGATATTGTGAGACATCCGGCATTAAAACTGAGAGAAGCGGAGTTCCCCGATGATCCGGGTGTATCCAAACCCGGTTGTCTTTGGCTGGCCGATATGGTTATCGACGGATCACGGGGCTGTTACGTCTACGAGGCTCGCATGCAGTCGGGGGAAATGAATCAGAACACGAACGGCAGCACGGCAAAGCCTGCCTGCTTTTGCATGCGTCCGTTGGTGGTCTGAGTGCTGGCAGGCATCGCTGGGACGCTAGCGCCATAAAACGCCGATGTCAATCAGAATCACGAATACAGCTCCAGCAGTTCATCCATGATTCTGATCCGATCGTCGCATTTGTCCATGAATTCTTTGAAGTCCTGTTCACTGTACCTTGTCTGCTTTGTATGCGTGTTTCGAGGCGGATGCTTGCGACCGTAGCCAGTGTAGCCGACCACATTCGTACTGACGTAGTTGTAGGTCTCCCAGTCATGGGTGTAGAAAGTCTCAACCGATTCGACATTGCCGTTCTTCAGCCCCTGAGCGATTCGGCGAAATCCTTCGCTCCGCTGGGTAAGCTCGGACCGGAGCAGCTTCTTTTGCGGATCGGCATTGATTGCTTCATTTTTTTCCTGAGTCAGCTTTTCAATAGCCGTAGCGGCCGCCGCACTCCGCTGTTGGGCAGCGGCAGCGGCAGATTCACTAGCCTCTTTCATCTCCCGTTCCATCACATACGGCGTCCGCATGAATATGCAGACGTACACAATCGGGAAAACGACTACATAGCCAACGCAGAGCAGCAACCACCATTCGACCTTGGCCTTTGCCTGAGCCTGATCGTGAAAATAATAGAGCAAGCCAGCGCCAATGATTGTGAAGACCGCACCGAAGATGAATTTCCGTGTATTGCTGCCCAGGAACGCCTCCGAATCCGTGAAGGCCCGCGCGGCAACTCTCTTCCAATAATCCAGCATCGTTTGCTCTCCGATCCAGCCGTCTCTCGACTCAATGTCAAACTCATCACCTTTGATAGAGAAGAGTTCTCACTCTTCGACGATCAGTGCTTCAGGATCTGTCGGGATCGAAACCGTTACTCGTCCGTAGACTGGCGGCGTATCGTCGGAGTCAACGCGGAACTCCATCTCAAAGTCCGTTCCTGGAGGGTACTGCTCCAATGGGATGCTCAGTCCGTCGAACTCTTCAGAATGACCGCTCAGGAGTTGCGGGTTGATTCCACCGACGACCTGCTTCACCCCAACGCGACCGCCTTCTTCAAAAAGGTCTTGACGCGACTCCTCCATACCCCATAATTCAAGGTCTGGCATTTCGACAATGAACATGTTAGTCGATTCGACGCGACGGCTCTTAGGCATCTTCCCACCAATCCCGTCGGGCAGCCGCATCGACACCGTTGGATGCTTAACCGCGGATTCGCCCGTGTTCTTTAATTTGAAACGCGCGGCAACGGCATCCTTTGATCCCCTCCATACAACTCCGACAAAACGAAGCTCAAATCCGTGGCGCTTTACGGTTCGGAACCGATACTCCATCTCGCGGTAAAGTTCATCCCGCCAACGTCGAACTTCGCTCTCCCTCAACCCCTTCGAGACGCTGGTCTTTCCGTCGTACTCGTCGTGGTGTTCCAGACAAAGGAAAACCAGGTTGTCCTCGTCGGCGTTCTCGTGGTTCTGGTCGAGGTGCGCGATCTGCCCTTTCTTGAGCTCATCGAGCCCCTGGAGCCAGAAACAGATGCAGCAACGCCGCCTGCTTTTCAGAAGAATGCTCGTTTGAACCGAGTCAGGAATAGCCTTGCGACTCATTCTGCTTACTCCATATATGGCACATACGCTGCATTTCGCGATGCATCAGGGCTTGACCACATCCAACGGGAAAGTGAGAAGCCCGTCTTCGGCAAGTCCGAACTCGCGCCATGTCCAGATCGGCATACGCCGCAGCACGATTTCCCTTCAAAGCTTTCCGAAGCGATTGCATCAGTGCGTGGCAAGCACCTTGAATGGTGCTGAGCCGTGTCGCAATGACGCGCCCCAGAACAGTGTTTGATCGACTGATTGAACATGCCGAATATATCGCTGGAAGAGATCGTCCATGAATGCGACGAAATCACCAGAGCGTGTCTTTGGTATATCAACCAGGTCATCATTCAGAAAATCAACGTGATGCATCTTTCCCCTTCCATTAGTTACGCCACCAACAATTCCCCGATCTGCCCGTCATCCCTGGCGAACAACGCCAGAGCCGTCGCGTCCGGCGCGTCATCCCGAGCAGACGGATCATCGTCGGGGTGATGAACGCTCAAGCATTCGCCTTCGCCTTTATATTCGCGGACAAGGGCGCAGAACTGCTCCTCGAATTCGCTGGCCAGCGGATAGTCCGCGGGATAGCTGAACCGCAGCGGGTCACCTTCATCCTTGTAGATCGCGACTTCGACGATTCGGTACATCTTGTCTTTGCTCTGCATGCTGAACTTAACGTGGCTTGACGAATCGATGGGCAGCCGCGTGTCCGTAGCGAGTATTTCCATCGGCATATCCCCTTCGCCCGTGCTGTCGCCCTTGGCGGCGAGGATACGTTCTTCGTAAGTGTACTCGATTTCCGTTCCGTCTTCTGCCACCTCAACCCGCGGGGTACGGAGCCAGTCATTCAGGAGCTGGATCTGCTCGGCATACGGCACGTTCGGCAGCTTCAGCATGTCGGCCATGTCGTTCAGCTCGTTACCGACTACGGCCCAGGTGTTGTCCCTCTTGCTCGCCCAGTCGATGCCGAAATATAGCTTCTTGACCGGGACGCGGACCGACGACGGCCGCGCACAGGAAAGGAACCGCTCGCGGGAGACGAAGTTGCCCGTGTCCACGATGTCTTCTAGGTGGTAGTTCATGCGGATTTCGGGGTTTCCGCTTTCCCCCTTTCGGATTCCGGGTGGAATCCGGATCCTTGTCTCTCAGCCAGCGGTAGAACGTGGATGGGTGGACGATTGTGATCAGTTCTTCAATGGCTCGCCCGATCTTCTTCCCCAATGTGACCAACCGCTCCCGTTCATGAGGTCGGGTATGAATCTGTCCCTTGATCCGCGACCGGAGAATCAGATTCTCAGCCTTCAGAAATTCGACGTACTTGGCCAACTCCCGATCTGTTCCCGAGGCAATCAACGTCAGGAGTGGGTGGAAAATCTTGGTCATCTTGATATTCTC
>JAGQQS010000013.1 GCA_020426105.1 Planctomycetaceae bacterium | reverse complement strand
GCATCTCTCAGTTCACCGCTGTACGGCGCCTGTCTGATTCTCGACGAACCAACCGCAGGGCTCCATCCCCGGGATACACAGAAATTACTCATCACGCTCCACCGCCTGCGGGACAGTGGCAGCACGGTCATTGTGGTCGAGCATGACGGCGACGTGATTCGTGCGGCCGACTGGCTGATCGATCTTGGTCCCGGTGCTGGCGCAGATGGTGGTCAATTGCTGTTTGCCGGAACACCGTCCAACGCCCGTGAGCATGCGCAGTCGCCCACCGGTGATTACCTGCGCGGCGCGCTGCCCGCCGTTGAAACGGCGCCCGTGGTCATCCACAGTAAATCCCAAAAACTGACGATCCGTAACGCGCGGCTTAATAATCTGAAAAACGTCAGCATCGATCTGCCACTGCATTGTTTCGTGTGCGTTACCGGCGTCAGCGGGTCGGGCAAGAGTTCACTCATCACCGATACACTGCTGCCAGTCGTCAGTGCTGCGGTGATGCAGAATAGTGACGCAGCAACGGCCGCGGCCGATGCACGTTGTGATGGCGTTGATGGCATCGAACAGATTCAGCGTGTCGTTTCGCTGGACCAGAGCCCGCTCGGGCGTTCATCACGTTCCTGTATCGCAACCCTGTGCGGCATCTGGAACGATGTGCGGAGACTGTTTACAAAGACGCGCGAAGCTCGGATGCGGGGGTTTACGTCACAGCACTTCAGTTTTAATTCCGGGGAAGGGCGGTGCCGAGACTGTCGCGGAACCGGTACGCGCCTTGTCCGGATGAGTTTTCTGCCCGATGCGGTAATTTCCTGTCCCTCCTGCAACGGCCTGCGATTCAATCCAATCGTGCGATCCATAAGATTCCGCGATCATTCGGTCGCCGACATTTTGAAGATGCGTATTGACGAGGCTGCGGAATTTTTTCGCGAGTTTCAGAAGCTGCACGGTGTTCTGGATACGTTCCGAAGCGTTGGCCTGGGTTATCTGACACTTGGCCAGCCCGCATCAACGTTTTCAGGTGGTGAAGCCCAGCGCGCGAAACTTGCCTCAGAGCTGGCGTCACCGACATCTCTGCACACACTGTATCTCCTCGACGAACCGACCAGCGGTTTGCATCCGGCGGATGTTGTGTGCCTGATGCAACACCTGCGCGCGCTTGTCAGCGCCGGGCACAGCATGGTGGTTATTGAACACAACGCCGACGTGATTTGCGGCAGCGACTGGATTCTGGATATCGGTCCGGACAGTGCCGAGCAGGGTGGCCGGATCGTATTTGCCGGCCCGCCGGGCGGATTTTCCAGTCCAGCGACCGGTCGTTGAAGTCGCACGGGAATGCTGTGAAGGATTTCCAAACGACTGAAACTGCAAAATAACCCCTCATCCGGCCTGTCGGCCACCTTCTCCCCGATTGAAGGTGAGAAGGGACTTCCAGAAACACTGCACAGATGTGATGACATATCTTTAAGAGTGTTGCCCTCCGGGCCAAACGCGTCGATCCAGGATGTATCCCACGAACCGCTGACTTCTGCGATTATTCGCGTTTATTCGCGTCGATTCGCGGTTCAATACTGCGATTTAAACTTGAACGCCCGGCGCCGACACAGGTGAGTTGTGTCGTCGCAGATGATTGTCAACCTGGCAGGGTGAGGCTTCAGCCGAACGGTTGCTCCTCGGAAACACAAAGCTCAGCAGGAGCTTCGCTCTCCCGGAATTGGAATCGGCCCGTGGACGAACTACCGAAATCCGCGACTGCACCCCATGGTTGAGTAACCTTGCCGGAAGATTTCCCATTTCGCAGTCCACATGAAATAATCCGCCACCCTTTCCTGACCGGCCTGCCAGACGCACCGGTCTGCCCATCCTGCTGCAGATTGCATCGATCCCATGAACATTCCCTTGCGACGGCTTGCTTCATCTTCATTTGCCCTCCTTGCGCTGCTGAACGTGGCGCTGTTGAACTCAGCGATGCTGCAGGCCGAAATCACAGTAGAGACTGTGATGGTGCCGATGCGTGACGGCGTGCTGCTGGCGACCGATATTTATCGGGATCCTTCGATCACCAACGCTCCGGTGGTCTTAATGAGAACGCCGTACAACAAGAACGGCGGGAAGGTCGCTGCCGAACGCTTTGCGGCAGCCGGATACGTCGCAGTGGTTCAGGACAATCGTGGTAAGTTTGCGTCAGAAGGAACTTTCATTCCTTACAATAATGAAGGACAGGATGGTTACGATGCCATCGAATGGATCGGAAAACAGCCATGGTGTAACGGTCGCATCGGTATGTGGGGCAGCTCATACGTCGGCGCAACACAGTGGCAGGCCGCAATTGAACACCCGCCTGGCCTGACGACGATTACGCCTACCGCGACCTTCAGCAGTTTCTATCGCAATCTGTATCTGGGCGGTGCCGTACGACTTTCGCTGATTGCGAAATGGGCCTCCGGAAACTCACCGAAACCCGACGGAGCGACCGTCACGACCGACTGGGACCACACGCTCCTGCATCTGCCCCTCAGCAAAGTTGATGATCAGATGGGCTGGTCGGTTCCGTGGCTCGAAGGCATGCTGACGCATCCCTCGCCGAACGGATACTGGAAGCGACTGGACATGACTCAGGATCTCACCACATTAAAGTTGCCGGTGCAGCACGTTGTTGGCTACTACGATTTCTTTTCCAGAGAATCCGTCGGCAATTTTGTGCGCATGCAGCAGTCAGCA
>JAGQQS010001085.1 GCA_020426105.1 Planctomycetaceae bacterium | reverse complement strand
GACAGACCATAACGCCCTCCGATTACGTGAGGGAGCGGTGTCTCGGGAGACTTCTCTTGCCATTCCTCGGCGATCGCTGTCAGGACATCCTGATACAGCGGCTCGCCGATCGAACCGGGCTCTTTCGTGCGATCAAGAACTGCAATTGACTGTGTTGTGACCGGCAACGCATTTATAAATGCCGGGCTGTCGAATGGACGATAGAGCCGAACTTTCAACACGCCGACTTTTTCGTCGCTTCGCGCCAAAAACTCAACTGCCTCTTCGACGGCGCCCGCTCCTGAACCCATCAGTACTATGACGCGTGTCGCGTCAGGGGCGCCAACGTAGTCAAACAGCCTGTACTGACGCCCCGTCAGATCGGCAAACCGATTCATCGTTCGCTGGACGATCTCCGGACAGGCGTCATACAACGGGTTGATCGCTTCGCGAGACTGAAAGAAGACATCCGGATTCTGGGCTGACCCCCTGAGAACCGGTCGATCCGGATTGAGTCCTCGCTGCCGATGCTCCCGCACCAGTCGCTCATCGATCATCGCCCGAATGTCATCGTCGGTCAGCCGTTCGATCTTGTTGATTTCGTGTGAGGTGCGAAATCCATCAAAGAAATGCAGGAACGGTATTCTGGACTCCAGCGTGGCGGCCTGCGCAATCAGGGCGAAATCATGGACCTCCTGCACCGATGCTGCCGCCAGCATTGCCCAGCCCGTGGAGCGCACGGCCATCACATCACTGTGATCCCCGAAAATCGATAACGCGTGCGTGGCGACAGATCTCGCGGCAATATGAAAGACTGTTGATGTCAGCTCACCGGCGATCTTAAACATGTTCGGAATCATCAGCAGCAGACCCTGCGACGCAGTAAACGTCGTAGTCAGCGCGCCCGCCTGCAGTGATCCGTGCACGGCACCGGCAGCGCCGGCTTCACTTTGCATTTCGATAACCTGTGGCACGGTCCCGTAGATATTCTTCTGCCCGCGCGACGACCACGCATCCGCAAACTCGCCCATGGGTGAGGCTGGCGTAATCGGATAAATCGCAATGACTTCATTCGTGGCATGGGCGATCAACGCTGCCGCTTCATTGCCGTCGATCGTCGTCTGTTCGCGTTCCATAAGATGGGTGCTCTGAGAACTACGGTTTCGGAAAAGAAGACCCACGACATCCACAACACAGCCGATGCAGGACCTGCTGCATTGGGTGAGCAATTCTTGTGCCCGCAGGTTTTAGCCACCACCCCCAATTCTGATCAGTCCTTGCCGGATGACTTTACTTCATGCGGCTCAAATTGAATCGTTTAACCCGACTCGAAGAGGAGGCAGCACAATGCCTCAGAAAAGGGGTCAGGAACTACTAGCCAAATGGCCCGCAGGGTGCTGCACACTATTGGTTCCTGACCACTTTTCTGTGCGGGTTAAACATGAATTCACCCACTTCTGATCGTGCGAAGCATCACTGAAGAACCTGTCCTCAACCGCACAATAAGAAGCGCGCCACGCTCGCACACAATGTGCGGCGATGGCATCGTGACATGCCCCGATCAGCCTCGCCAGTTCTGCGTGTCAAAACGTACTTCCGCCGAACGACGAGTTGGATGCGCGACGTCCACTGACGCAACATCCGCAAGATCATGTTCGTGATGCGGCTGAGGCTTTCCGATCATGACCAGCGACTTCATGGGACACTTCGCCTGAACCGGCGCAAAGTCCTCATGTCCGGTCAGCTGGTCGTAGTCGATGATCACAAGGTTTTCGTGCATGTGCAGCAGTTCCGGCATCATCCGCGCACAGGCAGAACAGCCTATGCAACCCACGTTGCAGACGTCACGCACAGCTTTGCCGGGATCTTGATTGCAGCATCCTACAACCATGATCTGTTCTGTTTTAAATGGTACCTGTTCAATGATGTGTCGAGGACACGCTTTGACACACGCCCCGCAGCCAGTGCACTTTTCATAATCGATCACCGGCAATCCGTCATCCATGCAGATCGCGTCGAAATCGCAGACGGTCACGCAGTCGCCAAACCCGAGGCAACCATACGTGCATCCCTGAACGCCGCCAATGACGTTCGCTGCGGAACACGTGGGAATGCCCTTGTAGTCGCCTTGTTTCAGTCGATCTGATCGCTTAGCCGAGCAGTGAATCACCGGACGATAAGGAGCGTTGGGCTTTAGTGAAATCCCCAGATACTTCGCCAGCACTGCGGTCACCGGGGGACCGCCCACCGTGCAGCGATCGGCCGTCGTTCGACCGCCCGCCATTGCCCTCGCGTACTCAGCACAACTGGGAAACCCACAGCCGCCGCAGTTGGCCTGAGGCAACATGTCGGCCAATGCAGCCTGCCGAGGATCCACAGGCACTGCAAGGCGAGCATGCGCCACGACCAGGACCGCGCAAACGATCGTTGCGATGACGAACATCAACCCGCCTGACAACAGCATGGTGACCATGATCACATCCTCTTCTCAATGGCTTCCCATGCCGGCAAAACCCGCAAACGCCATTGCCAGAATTGCGGCGACAAACAAAGCAATGGGCGTTCCTCGCAATGGCCGCGGCACATCCGCAAAATCCAGCGACTCACGCAAACCCGCCATAATCACAATAGCCAGGGTAAAACCGGCCCCTCCACAGAAGCTGAAGATCAGTGCCTGAGCCAACGTATCATACGACTTGCTCCAGACCAGCAAGCAAACTCCCAGCACCGCGCAGTTGGTGGTGATCATCGGCAGGTAAACGCCGAACGCACGATAGAGCGGTTCGAAGTAACGCTGCACATACAATTCCACAAACTGGACTGTTCCAGCGATCACAAAGATGAAAGCCACGTATTGCAGAATCTGTAGTCCCAAAGGAATGAGCGCGTACTGCTGAAGCAAATAAGTAAGACCACCCGAGATCGTCATGACAAATGTTACCGCCGCCCCCATTCCGAAGGCCGCATCCAGTCGCTTCGAGACGCCCAGGAACGGGCAGATCCCCAGGAAATAGCTCAGCACAAAATTGTTGATGAGCGCGGCGGACAGGCCTATGAATAACAACTCACGCATCAGCGTGGCTCCTTCTTCTGACTCCGGAGTGCGTTCAGAACTCCGGAAAGAATCCCCAGCGTCAGAAACGCACCTGCCGGCAGTACAAAAATGAGCATCGTCGGAAATTTTTCCGGCAGCACTTTCATGCCCCACAGACTTCCCGATCCCAGAAGTTCTCTCACGATTCCCAGACTGGCAAGACCGAGCAGAAAACCGCCGCTCTGCCCCAGAGCGTCAGCAATGGCCGTCCCGACGGATTGCCGCGAGGCACAGGCTTCCGCTCGGCTGATGATGATACAGTTCACGATAATCAGCGGCACATAAGGCCCCAGTTGGCGACTCATCTCCGGCGCGAATGCCGCCAGCAGTCGATCGACGATGGTCACGAACGTCGCAATCGTCAGCGTGTAGACCAGAATGCGCAAATGAGGCTGAAGCTGGCGGCGAATCAGAGACGTGAGCACGTTGGAACACAGCAGGACAACACCCGTGGCAAGAGCCAT
>JAGQQS010001084.1 GCA_020426105.1 Planctomycetaceae bacterium | reverse complement strand
TTCGTCAGCATCACGACGACGCGATTACGCCGATCGGTTGGAGCTGGATGCCGAAAAACGCTTCTCCAGATTTGTGAATTACGAATGTAGTCGCCGACTGACACCTTCAGATCCTCAGACGAAGCCTCACACGAACACGTATGCACAACACCAATGAGTCGAAAACATTCTGCCGTTGTTCAAATGAACCGGCAGACTTTAATTCGAGCTCAACACGCAAACCGTGAATGACAGTTACCCACTATCACCCAAACAAACAACTTCACCCGCTGGCAACAGCGACAACCCAATATTCACCCCGGCATAAACCAGGATGCCAGCAATCCGCAAACAATCCCTGGCAGGCTAAGGCCAAAAACCGCAACCAGCAGAACTTTCACCAGCACCTTGCCCGAGCGACAGTCGCCCGTTCATCACACCACAGATCACGTCACACCGACAAAGCAGGCAGGATTCGTCCATTGACCAAGCTCTTTCTGGAACTTGACACTCTTATCAACTTCCAGCATTCCATCTTCAGCCAATCGAATTCCAAATCGCTCAAGCGGACGTGGAGCCGGGCCCTCAAAATTGACGCCACTCTTATAGAACCCTGACCCATGACAAGGGCATTTAAACTTCTGCTCACCTTCCAGCCAGTTTGGCGTACAGCCAAGATGTGTGCAGACAGTCGATAAGGCGTAAATGGAGCGAACACCATCCACTTCCGCATTTACAACCCAAATATTGAACTGAGCCTGCCATTTCGTTGAGACGGTCCCCGGTGCGTAATCATTCGGCGGCCCAATCTTGAATTTTGTCGGGGGTTCAACCAGCACGTTTGGCATCATGAACCGAGCCACGCCCAGCAAGCCCACAGTCGATGCCGTAATCATTGACCCCCAGGCCAGAACCACCCAGGAAGCCACCACACTCAGTGCGGCGGCAAGCACACTCCGGCGTTCAACCGCAGAACCAGCCTTCACAGCTGCAGCCTTTGGAGCGGGCAATTTCCCGGGCAACGGCTTCGTTGGCAGCACAACCTTCGGAGCAGCTTCAGCCATGCCATCTGAAGCACTGCGAGCCGCCTTGATCATATCTGCCGCCGACAACCCAGCTGCCTTGGCAGGATCCAACTTCTGAGGGGCAGGGGACGCACTCTTCGCACCAGCGTCGGCCGCAACAGCAGCGGCAGGAGTTGCACCTGCCTTGGCACGGATCGCCGCCATGATATCTGAGGGCCCCTTCGCTGCCGCTCCCCCGGACGATGCCGGAGCAGATCCGGCAGCCTTCTTCGCAGCTGCCAGAATTGCCGCAGTACCAGTCGGCGCTGCAGCGGGCTTCGCAGATGCGCGAGCTGCCGCCATGATATCCGCAGTACTCTTTGGAGCGGACGAAGCAGCCGCATCGACCGCCGCCGGATTCTCCGGAGCGGAAGCAGCTTCAGATTGAGCATCTGCGGGAGGCTTTGGCGTCGACTCCGCAGGAGCAGCACCGGCCGCCTTCGCGCGAATCTTCGCCATGATGTCATTTGTCGAAGGCTTTGGATCAGTCATTCAACCCTGCCAGCCATCAGAAAGGAAACGAGATCGTGCCAATTAGTCACAACAGGTGTCATGGCACAACTTCTTGAGTGACCGCGATTTGCGGTAAGAGTTTAACGGAGAGGCCTCGGGATTCTGCCTCTGTTGTTTCACAGTGACAAGGCGGCTGAAACAACGCCACTTTCTTTTCTCAGAGGCAGGAAGCTATCAAATTCACCTTCCCGCGCGCGGGAAGCATTTGCCTCATCACAATCGCTCTTGCACGCGCATTATCACACCCTCGCTGCTCCCTGCCTGAGTCCGTCTCAGCTTTAGTCTGTCTCATTCCGGTACCCGCAGGACCACAGCCCTCGCCTGTTAATCACTTTTCCGAGGCTCTATCGTGATGGTGCAACAAAGTCGCAAGGTGCAATGTGACGCAATCGGCTAACCGTTCCACGTTATAGCCGCCTTCCAGAACGCTGACCAGTCGCCCTCCGCAGTTCGTGTCGGCTACCTGCAGAACCAATTTTGTAAGTGCCTCGAAGTCTTCGGTTTCCAACCCCAACGAACCGACCGGATCGGCCGCATGCGCATCGAACCCGGCACTTACAATGACCAGATCAGGTTTGATTACGTCAGCCGCACGTGTCAGCGTGTTTTCGAACGCCAGAAGATAATCGTTCCGGGAGATTCCAAACTTTAAAGGCAGGTTGAATTTCGTCCCCATACCACGACCACTTCCTGTTTCTGACATTCGTCCCGTTCCAGGGTAGAACGGGAAACGGTGTGCAGAGAAAAACCCAACCTGCCCATCTTCGTAGAAGACGTCCTGAGTGCCGTTGCCATGGTGGACATCCCAGTCCACAACAAGGACTCGATCAACTTCAAACTGCTGCACGGCGGTGCGGGCTGCAATCGCTGCATTTCCAAACAAACAAAATCCCATCGCTGCGTTCGGGACGGCATGATGTCCCGGAGGCCGCACGATGCAGAATGCTGTTGTGGCATCGCCGCGAACAACACGTGACACGGCATCGACTGCCGCTCCGGCCGCCAATGCTGCAACATCTGCAGACTCAGCACTCATCACGGTATCCGCTTCGATCCGGCCTCCGCCAGCACGAGCAAATTCACGAACCTTATTCAGATGTTCCAAAGTGTGAACGCGCAGGATATCATCGTCCGAGGCAGGTATACAGTTCGGACGTTGACAACGTCCCTTCAGACCGGATTCTGAAAGCCGCGCGTCGATGGCTGTCAGCCTTCCCGGACATTCGGGATGCAGCCCCGTCTGATGGAGGAGGAATCGCTCGTCGAAATAAAGCAGCGTCATTTTGCGAATTCCTGTGTCAGAAAATCTTCGGAAAGCTCTCGCCCGGTCAGGTGGCGAAACTGAAGTTTAAGCTGGTTCGCGAAAACTTTCGCCGGATGAATATAAATCGCCCCTCGAGCCACAGCCTCCTCAGCGAACGCAGATCCTCGCAGAGGTACTGTCAGATCAACCAGGATCGAACGCTCATGGATCAATGTCGGATTAATCTGGCCCTTTGCCGGGCCACATGTCGTACCACGGTCAGCGAACACCAACACGTCACTCTTCAAGTCATGCACGGCATTCCAGTTGACATGCCGTACGCCGACCGTTCGCGCGATCTTCGCGGCGGCGTTATCCGACGGCCCGGCGATGCTGACAGCTGCGCCTCTGCCACTGATGAACTTCGCCGCCCCCTGTGCCATGACACTGTTGCCGATCACGGTAACCGTCCCCACTGACAACCATTCTGTACGCCCCGTTACCTCAATGCCCGCCTGCTCAAGCGCTGCGAACGTCGTGCAAATGCCCCGCCATCCGTCTGAAAGTTTCTGCATCACATCAATTCGACCGGAGACCATTGCCATCTGATCAAGTTTTGCCGCGACGGGTGCGAGATCGCCATCATAACCCGGCGCTACAACGAGACCGTTGATTTTCATCTTCTCCAGCATCTTTGCGAACTTCGAATGATCACCAGGCAACAGCGGCAGGCACCGAATCCTTTTGCCCATGGCCGCAAACGCGGCATTGAAAACGCGAGCCGTGATGTTCTCCGTTTCTCCACAGCCAATAACCCCCGCGAATCGAGTCTGACGATTGATCTCTCCGCAGCGGTAGTCTTCATTCAGCTGCCAAACCGTGGCCTGCTGCGCAATTGCTTCCGTGCCACGCTCCAGCGCCGCGTAAATCCATGGAGAACCATATTTTCGACTTAGCAGCGAAAACGTGATTCCTGAAAGACCGTATCCGATACCCACGATGGGCAGCTCACGCGGCTGAGTGACGGCAGCCAACAGCGGCCACGCGCCATCCAGATCTTCTGTGAGCCATGTAAACTTGACGAGATCCGCAGAGGCATTACAGCAGCGACTGAGGATCTCATCAATCTTTGAAACCGGACGGCTGAGACTCGTGTAGGCGACCACACGTTTCGTGTGCCCGAACCGCGGGATTTGTTCTGCCATCTCTACGTCCAGTTCAACGTAGGCCGGTCCCGCCACGATCGCGGTCTTCAGTCGCTGCATCCGCTCTGCTTCACTTCCCGTCCACCTGCCGCCGTCCCGTTCGCGGCGGCAGGACACAACGATCGGCTTATCGACGGACTTAATGAGTTCACTAACGTTTGGCTCGTGAATGAAATGATCAAGGCACAATTCAATCAGATCACACTGACGCGAAGCATTCAGCAGATCAGCAGGAGCCAGCGTTCTGGATTCAGGGGCGACTGTGATGCAAATCATGGTTCCAACTCAGATGATCCTGAAGATTCACGATTCGTGCCGCGACAACTTCGACCGACGATGCGGCTGAATCCAGTGTTAAAAATTGATTGCCAGCCGACAACAGCAACAATCGCCATCAGCGGCATGACTGGAGCCCGCATGCGGGCATCCGTCCAGTAAACGGCATGCAGTATCATGAATGACAGAATGACCAGCCATATGTCGGCAAGACTGCCCGACAAGGCGTTGTGACGGGGGCGCCTGAGGTTTCCGCTCACACGATTCCAGATCGTTGCGACAATACCAATGCCGATCAGCCCGTACCAGCTCGCAATCGACGTCCTTAAAAATCGTGGCAGACCATCGTCTGTCCCCGGACTGATGGCACAGAATCGCCACAGTCGCAGACAGCAGGCCCTCAAAAAGTTTGTGGGGGCCGCCTTAATCGATGCAATCGCCTGCTGATAGTACCATGCATCCTGAGCAGTTTCGCTGTTGGCGGGAATCCCCTGAGCTGCGGCTTCTGCGATCATCCTTCGCTGCCATGCATCGAGCTGCGGCCCGGGCCAGGGAAATCCAGTCCTGCCTTCAATCACATCCCCGTAAAAATCGGGATTGTTGCCCAGCGCGAGTGTATACCCGCCATGCGTCGTCGCCGGAATGATCTTCCCAAACTGTAACGCGTTCCGAACAATCCACGGCGATATCGCAACAACCGCGGCGATCATCGGCAGAATCGTGACGGCAACACTGTTCCGCGCAGGTGATGAGGTTTTCCACGTCAATACCAGCCGCCAGAAAACCAGCAGGCAACATGATACCAGCAGTACGGGGCGCACGAGTGAGCCAAGTCCAAACAGCACCCCCGCCAGAATTCGAAAGCCGATCTCTGGCCGCACGCCGTACGCTGTTCTCACAGAGTTGTTCTGCGCCTGCTCAGCCGCCTTCAACGCCACAATGGCAGCGATCAGCATCGCTGCCGCCGGCACTTCCGTCATGGGCAGAATCGAATAACGAATCAGCAGCGGATCGAAAACCGTGAGTGCAGTGGCCAGAAGTGAAGCACCTCTTGTCAGCGCAAGCTGTTGGCACAGCTTCCAGACGCACAGGATTAAGGCGATACCGCATAACTGATGAATCAACAAGACGGAGACCAGCGGCGACATCCCCAGCCAGCGAAGTCCAGCCAGTGCGATCGGGTACCCCGGCGGACGAAACGCAGTTGGGCGATGTGTCGATGGTCCCGCGAACCCTTGACCGTTTTTTACCATTTCAGCATGAGCCAGGTATCCGTCGCTGTCCAGAATGAGGTCCGACGGTCGAACCCACCCCGCGGAAAGCCGTATGACAATCCCAAGTATCAGCAGTGCCGTCAGTGCGTAATTCATTCGCATGGTAGTTGGAGTCTTAGCGGACGAGTTCCGGAAGGGCAATCGAACGACTGCCAGGTATCCGTGATACGAATCGGCAGACAACACAGAAGCGGTACACAAAACAGAAGCGGCAATGGAACACGGCGACCTGTGGTACCGACGGATGAAGCATACGCGAGGTAGCTGACCACTTTCTGCTTTCTGTATTTGCACGTCGAATACGTCGACGATTGTCACTCGAAAACGACAATTCACAGGATCATTAAAAACGATCTGTTGCTTTTCGGTGATCCTGGCGAGAATACTCGGTCTCATGGCCCTAAAATTGCTCGTTAATCACTCAGACGATCGGGTTTACTCAGGATGATGGATTCTCAGGCCTGAACGCGTTTTATTCCGATTTCTGTTCCATCGGAGTTCGTTGTGAAAGAGTTAATTCTGTACCTGGTTGACCTCGTTTTGCATTTGGATAAGCACCTTTCAGAGCTTTCCACTTCACTCGGCGGATGGATGTACGTCGTTCTGTTCACTGTGGTGTTCTGTGAAACGGGACTGATTGTGACGCCGTTTCTGCCCGGAGATTCACTGCTGTTTGCGGTTGGAGCACTAATCGCCCTGCCTGGTGCGGGTTTGAGTTTCCCGTTGATGTTCATACTTCTGACCGTGGCGGCAGTACTGGGCGACGCCGTAAACTACCGCGTGGGCAAGGCGATTGGGCCACGAGTATTTCGCAGCGAAAAATCGAGATTGTTAAACCGGGATCACCTGTTGAAAGCTCAGCGCTTTTATGAAAAGCACGGTGGAAAGGCCATTTTTCTGGCTCGTTTCGTCCCCATCGTGCGAACCTTTGCCCCATTCGTCGCCGGCGCCGGAAACATGAATTATGGGCGATTCTGGATGTTCAACATCAGTGGAGCCATCTCGTGGGTCGGCCTTTGCCTCACAGCCGGTTACTTATTTGGGAATATGGAGATCGTCAAGAAGAATTTCTCGCTGGTGATGCTGGGGATCATTTTTGTATCGGTGCTGCCGATCGCATTTGAATGGTGGAGAGAAAAGAGCCAGACAAAACCATCGAACTCACCGCAACTACCGGGAGTCTGACGGGAAATCCGGCAAGAGTGTCATGGCAGAGTATCCAATCGGGTTGCCAGTCACGAAAAATCCGATAGACTCCCGCGCTCGGTTTTAGTTGTGAAAGCAGCCACCAACCGCAGACATCGTCTGCAAGCACCCGTAGCTCAATTGGATAGAGCATCGGTCTTCGGAACCGAAGGTTGTAGGTTCGAGCCCTACCGGGTGCA
>JAGQQS010001083.1 GCA_020426105.1 Planctomycetaceae bacterium | reverse complement strand
CCCTGAGTACCGAAGTCCTCTGCGGTGCGTACAAGGCCGACGCCAAAAACAGATTGCCATAGTCGATTCACGGTGACACGCGCCGTCAGCGGATTTGCAGGATCCACCAGCCAACGCGCGAGGCCCAGGCGATTCCGAGGCAGATCGGCCGTCATGGCGGGCAAACTGCCCGGCGTATTTGCCGTGACGACGTCGCCCAGCGCGTTGTAGACGCCGCGGACGAGGATGTGCGTCTCGCGCGGCTGTGGCAGTTCTTCCATGATCAGTGCCGTATACATCTGCTTGTCGGCATCGGTGATCTGTTTCGTGAGCGACGCAATTTGCTCAATCAGCGACTTCCTTTCGGCGTCGCCCGACTGCTGAAATTCAGTGAGCTTCTTCTTCTCTTCATCGGAGCGTTCGGCGGCATTTTTATGGAGCGTCACGACGATGTTTTCGGGGACCGTGGGAATTGTTTGCGCGCCACTGGTCAGTGATTCGCGAAGCATCTGTTCCCATGCCGACTGTTCCACCATCAGGCGCGCATCCGCCGCGACCACAGATTTCTCAGCTTCGGCCTTCTGTGTGCGCAGTGTTTCCAGCATTGCCTGTTGTTCCGGCGTCGCGAGATTCAGGAACGGAGGCGCGTTCATCCGGATATCTTTGCCGTAATCTCCGATGCCGCGTTCGGACACGTTGTGAAAAAAGGCGTATAGGCTGTAGAAATCCTGCTGTGTAAACGGATCAAATTTGTGGTCGTGGCAGCGACTACAGTTAAACGTCTGACCCAGCCAGACCGTCGCCGTCGTTTCGACTCGATCTGCACAGTACTCCGCAAGGAATTCTTCCGGAATGATGCCGCCTTCTTCGTTCAGCATGTGGTTTCGATGAAATCCAGTGGCGATCTTCTGGGATTGCGTCGCATTCGGTAACAAGTCGCCCGCAATTTGTTCGACTGTGAACTGATCGAACGGCATGTTGTCATTAAACGCATTGATGACCCAGTCGCGCCACACATGCATCTGGCGATCGCGGTCAACCTGATATCCGTTCGTATCCGCGTAACGCGCTGCGTCCAGCCAATCCACAGCCATTCGTTCGCCATAATGAGGTGAGTCGAGAAAACGATTGACCTGATCAAGATAAATGGCATCTGCCTTCATCCGATCACCTGCGGCGGCCGTCATCTGCTGGACGAAGGTGTCTGTCTCTGCAGGCGTTGGAGGCAGGCCGGTCAGGTCCAGCGACAAACGACGAACCAGGGTTGTCAGTTCAGCTGCTGGCGCTGGAGACAGGCCTTCACGGTCCAGACGTTCCAGGATAAAGAAGTCGATTTCGTTTTTCGCCCATTCCGGTTGTCTGACTGCTGGCCGGTCGGGCCGGACGGGTGCAACATACGACCAGTGTGGTTCATAATCGGCACCTTCCCTGATCCATCGCTGCAGCAGTTCTTTCTGCTGCGGAGTCAGCGGCTTGTTCGTTTCTGGCGGAGGCATGATGTCGGTTTCATCCTGCGACAGAATTCGCTGGATGAGCGCACTTTCTTCCGGCCGCTCCGGCACTATGGCCACACCACCGGATTCTGCCGCTGTCAGCGCCTGTTCGCGGACATCGAGTCGCAGACCGCTCTTCCGTGCCTGATTATCCGGCCCATGACACTGGTAGCAATGGTTGGCAAGAATAGGCCGAATATCTCGATTGAACTGCAGGCGTTCGTCAGCGGATGCAGCGGGCAGTAGCATGCCGCTGAGAATGAGGGCAATCAAGTTCACGTTGAGCAGCCACATTCGCCAATCGTGTGTATCCATCCAGATCGGTCCAGCGCTGCTTCGAAGTATTCGAAACTTGATGTGGGAGCAAAGCGAGGACATGGTCGTCTCCGGGAATCACGAAAGTACTGCGCGATGCAGGGCGAGTGTCATACCTCAGAAAAGGGGGCAGGAACCCATAGCCCAAAGGCCTGAAGGGTGCTGCGCACTATTGATTCCTGCCCCCTTTTCTGATGCCTGCATCGCAACTTAAAACTCGCAACGTAACGTGAACTCCGCGAGGATACAATTCGTTTTCGCATGCGGGTGAATTGGAATCAATAATCGACAGGAATCGTCAAGAGTTCGCTGGAAAATAATCCACTCGGCTAACCGTAACGGCACCGTTGTTGCCCTCTTGTATTTAACAGCCCCGCAATTTTCGTGTCTTTTCGTGTTTTTCGTGGCCAACACAACTCGAGCTGCGCGTGGTTTTTTTAGCCACAAAGAGCCACAAGAAGACACAAAAAAAGTAGCGAATGCCGGCAGTGCATGGCGCCTCCTGTTGTTGTCTTGCTGATGAAATCGCGTGCGGCTCCCGTGCGATTTACAGTAGCCGTCTCGCTCCGCCGAGAC
>JAGQQS010001082.1 GCA_020426105.1 Planctomycetaceae bacterium | reverse complement strand
GTCCGTAGGGTGTGTGCAACACACCGTTTCCCGCACATGCGGCTTGCTGCAACGTGCAATGCCGATTCAACAATTGGTGCGTTTCGCCCCGCTTCACGCACCCTACTGCTTTGTCGAAATCAAAAAGAGGATGAATCGTAGTGGACGAGGCCAGGAGTCCCTGCAGCTGCAGGGCTTACGGGGACTCGTCGCCTCGTCCACTACTCAAGCTTACCGGGACTCGTCGCCTCGTCCACTACCCCAGGTTCTTATTTTGACGGAGCACTACCGCACTTGAAGTATAACCACCCAGGCGCTGTCAGGAAATGCCGGGGCAAACCGGGTTTTCAGCCGGTTTGCGGGAGATCCAGCAAATTCGCGAAACGCTCCAGCACTACTGCCTTCAGTTCACTGAACTCCGGCCGTTCAAATTGTCCGTCATCCACCAGGTCCTGTGCCATGCGGCGTGCTACCTGCAGGATACTCAGGTCACGCACCGGATCAGCATGGCGCAACGGCATGGCACCGCTCTGCCGCAGTCCAAGTATATCACCCGGACCTCGAAGTTCTGCGTCTTTTTCGGCCAGTTCGAACCCGTCCGAAGATTTCTCCAAAGCGGTGAGACGTTCCAGCGCTTCGCCGGCATCAGCCGCCGACAGCAGAAAACAGTAGCCCTGATAGCTGCCACGACAAATTCGGCCCCGCAACTGGTGCAATTGTGCCAGGCCAAAACGGTCGGCCTGCTGAATAATCATCAGCGTAGCGTTCGGGACATTCACACCGACCTCAATCACCGTTGTCGAAACAAGCACATCCACCTCATGATTGCGGTAGCGGTCCATGACGTCGTGCCGCCGTTCTCGGTCCATCCGACCGTGCAACATTTCGACACGCAGTCCGGACAGCTCGGTTTGCAGCAATTGTGTGTAGACCGTTTCGGCTGCGGCCCCGTCGTCTTCTGACTGGCCTTCGACGCGCGGACAGACAACATAGGCCTGCCGACCTTTGGCAATCTGCTGGCGAACGAAGTTCCACATCTTAGCCTGTTCCGCCAGATCGACGATTTTCGCCGTTACAACTTTCTGACGGCCGGGCGGCAGATCACGAATCACTGACACATCAAGATCGCCGAATTGAGTCAGACACAGGCTCCGCGGGATCGGCGTTGCTGTCATCACAAGGACATGCGGACTGACGTCATTGCCAGTGAAACTCGCACGCTGGCGTACTCCGAAACGATGCTGTTCGTCAATTACCGCCAGCGCCAGATTGTGAAACTTCACACTCTCCTGAATAACGGCCTGCGTGCCGATTACGAGCTGCGTCTTTCCCGAACTAATTCCCTCGAGGAGATCCCGACGTTTGGCGGCGGGCAGGCCTCCAATCAACAGACCTCGCTGCACGCGGCTTTGTGACAACAATTCATCAAACGTTTCCCAGTGTTGCGTCGCAAGAACTTCGGTCGGTGCCATCAAAACGGTCTGATAGCCCGCCGCAATTGCCGACAACATCGCATAAACGGCAACCGCTGTTTTGCCCGCTCCAACGTCGGCCTGAAGCAAGCGATGCATCGGGGCTGGCTGACGCAGATCCCGGACAATGTCCTGGATCGCCTGGTCCTGGCCGGTTGTGAAACGAAATTCGAACAGACGGCGAATCCGCGCATCGACTTTCGCGGAAACTTCGATCGGTCGCGCCCGGAGCGTGCGATTCCAGATTCGTCGGCGCAACGCCAGTCCCAGCTGAAACTCCAGAAGGTCGTCCAGCAGGATGCGATAACGTCCATCCTGCCACTGCTTCACTGAATCCGGAGTATGCAGCCAGCGGAGGGCCGTAGATAGATCCGGCAGTCGATGTGCTGTTCGAAATGATTCTGGAATACAATCAGGGACCAACTCCGCAAAAGTTTCCACGACGGTACGCGTCATCCGCTGCATCGCATCCAGTTTGATGCCGTCTGTCAGGGGATAACGCGGCAACACGCCGGCTGCCGCTTCCAGGTCGTCGTCCGGCGCGAGAATAGCGACGCGTGGACCATTGAATTCCCAGCGCCCGGCTTTCCGTTGTGGCTTGCCACTGAACACGAGGTGCTCGTTGTCACGATACTTTTTGAAGACCCACGGCTGATTAAACCACAACCCTCGCACGTAGTGCCCATCGCAGTCCAGCATGATGCCGACGAGCGAGCGACCACCGCCCAGTTGCCGAACATCGCGATCCACGACAAAGCCATGCACCGATTGCTCGACATCTGCTACCAGCTTCGGCACTGTGCGAACATCGCTGAAATCGTTGACGCCGGTCGGGATATGAAACAGAAGATCACGAGCCGTAAAGATCCCCAGATTCTTCAATGGTTCGGCACGCTGCGGCCCCACCCCGCGGACAAACTGCACCGGTGTCAGCAACCGTTCGGCAGGCGATTCCTGTCGCGGATTCAAATTAGCAGATTTTGTTTCCGACATCGCTGGTGATTTCGCCAGAACGCAACAGTCAATGGCCGTTGCGACGTACAGGATTTGGGGAATCCACGCACGATATCTGTTCGAATTCGATCTGAGAACCGAAGATGACGTCGATCGCTCAGGCTGTGCCGATCTTATGCTTCACGCAGTTCCTGCATGAGCGTATCAACTTTTCGTCCAAGAACCTCCAGCGATTCCATCAGCAGCTCCTGAGTTGAAGCTGGCGGCTGATTCAGCATCTGCTGCAGAACCTGAATTTTTCCAGCAAGAATACCGTGTTCCAGGCCTTCTTCGCGTCCTTCTTCACGTC
>JAGQQS010001081.1 GCA_020426105.1 Planctomycetaceae bacterium | reverse complement strand
TGGGCCTACCTCAACAGCAGCGAATTTACTTCCGTCCACTAACGTGCGTTGGGGGTGAACCATGGCAGAATTCTTACCCAGCCGCAGAAACGGGTGATTCCGGAAAATATCAGTCCGACTCCCATGAATCCGGTGCAACACAGGCCGATTGTCCGAGTTGCCGGAATTGCGGCCAGGATTACGCTGGCAACCACCAGCAGACCATTCGCGAAAGTTGCCTGACGTTCCAGTGTCATCGGAATGACGCCCGCTTTCTTTCTGACTCAGGGATAACTAAAATTACGAATAGATTTGTTTGCCAGAGTTTCGCAGAATGAACCATGAACGCCATATCAAAAGTGCTGAAGCTGGGTCGGAATATCACATTATTCCCTGTCATTCACGGCAGTGGAGACTTCGCGGTTGAAGTCCGGCGATTGATGCTGACCCATGAATTCGCATGTCTTGCCGTTCCTCTGCCTCCGTCATTTCAGCATGATGTTGAAGCCGCAGTGGAACGGCTGCCGGTCGTCTCGGTAGTCCTGCAGCGTGAACCCATGACACGATTCAGCGGGACGCAGACAGACTTCGAATCAGGACGCGAACTTGATACTGACGATAACGACCGGGGAACGGCAAGTTATGTACCGATTGATCCCTGTCAACCGGTCATTGCGGCCCTGCGAATCGCGAGGCAGGAACGTATGGTTCGCGCTTTTATCGATATTGAAACCGACCGCTATATTCCCCGTGCGGCAGTGCTGCCTGATCCTTATGCACTGAAACGAGTCCGGCCCGAACAATTTGCTGCCGCCGTGTTGCCGGTGATTCCTCCCCCGGAGGATGAAGAACAGCGAACCCGTATCCATTGGATGGCCAGTGAACTCCATCGACTGTCGGCGCAGTTCGAATCCGTACTATGCCTCTGCAATATCATGGACTGGCCATGGTTGCGCGATGCCTTCAATAGTGCTGTTGAACGCCCTGATGACCCCGGCTGGTCTGAAACTCCGACGGAAACGTTTGGAATCGCACCACGCACACTCGCTTTCGTGATGGGCGAGTTGCCGTTCATCACCGGCCAATACGAGCAGGCACGCGCCGATCTGGATGATGATGAAAACATGGCGATTGATGGCATTAAGTCCCTGTTGATTTATGCGCGTGGAAAATATCGCGAGGAATTCAAATCGCGCGCTCGTCGGATCACCCCGTTTCTGCTTATGAACTGTCTGAAGTACATCCGGAATCTGTCGCTGATGGAACGCCGCTTTACTCCGGACCTCTACACGCTGATCGTTGCGGCTCAGCAAACGGCGGGAGATCAGTATGCCATCCATGTGGCCGAAGCTGCTCGCGATTATCCTTTCGTTTCTGTCGAGGATCTGCCGGAGGCACGCTTCGGCGTCGATCGTGTGCTGCTGCCGGATGGTACAGAAATGGAGACCGTCAGTCGTCTTCCTGGACATCCCGTGGTGTGGCGAAGTTGCCGCCTGCACGCACGACCGGATCGCAAAACCACGGTCGAATGGCAAAAGTCGTGGAATCCATTCGGACAGTGCAGCTGGCCGCCGGAAGATGTCGCCATCGAACGCTTTCGCACACATGTGAAAGACGTGGCGCTGGACCTGATCGGAAATGATCTGGCCAAAACAGAAAAATTTACGGCCAGTATGAAAGATGGTCTCGATATTCGAGAGACACTGCGCAACTGGCACAACGGAGAGCTGCACGTAAAAGTGTTTCCTCCCGCGAAAGGGAAAATCGATTGTGTCGTGATGCTGTTCGACTCACCCGCCGATCCGCGTGACTATCCCTGGCGGATCACATGGCACGCTGAGCATCAGGACGAATCAACCTTGTCGCTGTTTGCAACAAATTTTCTCGAGGAAATGGTTGGTCCGGGAATTGCGCTGGCACGCTACGGGGGGTGCATGTTTCTGTTTCCCCCGAGGCCAATTCAGGATATTTGGCGCGATCCGCAATTCGATTTCGTCGATACCCTGGAAGAACGACTGCTGGCCGCTGGGCTGCACTATTCAAACGAGAGGCATGTGGCATTGATGAGTCATCAGCCGCCCGGTGCCGGATGGCGACGACTGGCCGGCAAATACAAAAAGAAAATTGTGCACGTACCACTGAGTCGATTTGGTGCCGCGACAATCGAAAAACTCAGAATGTTCCACGTCCTGAACGGCCATCACGTCAGAACGTTTGCAGAACACTTTATTCGAAAACCGTAAAGCTCCTCTCAGCACTTCCGCCAGTGGCTGCTGTGGCAGCCACGAAAAGCTGTTCCGAAAACAGAAACCATGGCCACGTCCGGCTGGTGACTGCGGCAACATGCTCATCGGGCAGGCTCCGAAGTGCCTGCAGCGGCAGATCGAATTCCTGTGAGACGGCGGTTTTGATCGCATCCGTCATCTGCTGGATTTCACGCCCGATCTCTTTGG
>JAGQQS010001080.1 GCA_020426105.1 Planctomycetaceae bacterium | reverse complement strand
TTACGCGTCGTCGTCTCGATGCGGAGTCCATTCGGGATACATTGCTGGTGCTGGGCGGGAATCTTGAGTTGTCGCCCCCCGGACCACATCCCTTTCCGCCACAACGCAAATGGAATTTTACTCAGCATAATCCGTTTAAGGCGGTCTACGAATCAAACCACCGCAGCGTCTATCTGATGACACAGCGGATTCAGCGACACCCTTATCTGGCGATTTTCGATGGCGCCGATCCATCCACCAGCACTGCGTCCCGCATGACCAGCACAACGCCGCTGCAGGCGCTTTATCTTTTAAACGATGAATTCGTGCACAATCAGGCGAATGGTCTGGCAAATCGCTTATTGGCTGTCTCCAGGGACGATGAATCGCGAATTGAGCGCGCGTGGTTAATGCTGTTTGGCAGGGTGCCGGAAGCGGATGAGACCCGGAAGGCTCGGGAGTTTCTGACCGAAACAGGCAAAGTACTGGGAGCAGACGGCGAGCATTCGGATATACTGGAGCAACAACGCTGGCAGGCGTTCGTCCGATCGCTGATGCGGCTCAGTGAATTTATCTATCTCGACTGAAGACCGTGTTCATACTCAGTCGCCACTGAAGCAGGAGTTCTTGATGGGCGCTACTCACGTCACAGTCACAATTCGCAATCCCGCTGTTCCGGACAGATCATGGGAAAGTCTGTTTCTCGTCGATACCGGGGCGACGGATTCGCTGGTCCCGCGCGATCAGTTGGAGGCCATCGGGCTGATGGCGCTCGGGGCACGTACTTATGAATTAGCAGATGGCAGTGAATTAAGGATGGACATCACAATTGGCCGCATCGAGTTCATGGGCGAAGTCGTCGGTGGAACAATCATCATGGGTGAGCCAGGGACGGAACCGATCCTTGGCGTGACCGCGCTGGAGTCCGTCGGGATCGATGTGGATCCTCGAAACCAGACCTTGAAACGGCTGCCCGCTGTCCGGCTCAAGAAGTTACAAGCAAAGTTTCAGAAACCATGACCAGATATCCGACTCGCCGACACGTGCTGCAAAGCCTTTCCGCAGGTTCGCTGCTGATGCCCGGATTGCTTTCGCAGCTGCTTGCTGAAGACAACACCAGCAGCAGCAGCAGCAGCGATCCGCTCTCGCCAAAGCCGCCGCATGCGCCTGCAAAAGCAAAGCAAGTCATCTTTGTCTTCTCGAATGGCGGCGCGTCGCACATGGACACGTTCGACTATAAGCCGGAGCTATTCAGTGCGGATGGGAAGAAAACGGGCGTTGGCGGTGGATTGTCCGACAAGCAGCGCGTGTTGCTCAAACCGCTGTGGAAGTTTCGCCCCGGCGGCAGTTGTGGAACACTGGTGAGTGATCTGTTTCCTCACATCCGTGAGCATATGGACGACATTTGTGTGATCAAGTCCATGAATGGCAACGACAACGAGCACTACAACGCGACATTGGGCATGCATACCGGATCGTTTTTCTTCTCGCGCCCCAGCATCGGGTCGTGGGTCAGCTACGGCCTGGGGACAACCAATCAGAATCTTCCGTCGTTTATAGCTCTGGCTCCGCAGATGCCGTATGCCGGAACGCAGATCTTCAACAACGACTTTTTGCCGGCATACCATCAGGGCGTTCGCGTTGTGGGTGGGAAAGAACCGATCGCCAATCTGATTCGTCGCACAACCCAACCTCGCCTGCAGGAGCTGGAACTGGGATTCGCCGATGTGCTGAACAATCGACATCTGCACGCACGTGCGAATGACATGGAGCTTTCGGCCCGTATCCGAAGCTTCGAGACGGCATTCCACATGCAGTCCGAGGCGCCAGAGGCATTTGACGTCGCACGGGAAAGCGATGCGACCCTCGCCCTGTATGGACTCAAACGCGGCGAAAGCGATGGTTTTGGCTGGCAGTGTCTGGTGGCTCGACGTCTGGCGGAACG
>JAGQQS010001079.1 GCA_020426105.1 Planctomycetaceae bacterium | reverse complement strand
GTGTAATTCTGCGGCAGCGGAACCTGTTGCTGCCATGCGGTGATCCCAACCATCATTTTGTGATCCGGCATGCCGTTGGATTCGACGAACAGGAAGTCCTCATCCCAGCGCACCTTCGCGACTTTTTCGAACGGCTTAAAGCTCTCCGCCATCGCCGGAACGTCGCCTTTGGATTTCGAAGAGTTGCCCCGCTGAGCAGTCAGCATGTAGCCGGACTGAGTATTGATCGCCGCGATCTCACGAGTTCGTTCATCGATCCAGCGTTGATCGGATTCAGCGAGTCGATCAATCGTGACGGGGCGAATCAAACCGTCCGTTTGTCGAATGTGAACACGTCGATCTTTCATCGTGACGAACGTGCCTTCGATCGTTGCGCCGGATTCGGTGATGGTCCACGTGCGAACGTTGGCAACCGGCGACGTATGAAAGTGATCGTCCACCCCGTCGTGGGCGATTGTGAATGGCTGAACCGACAGAATAACAAACGTAAGCAGAAGCGTACGAGCGATTGATTTGGTCATCGATTGAAGGTCCGATTTCAGCGATTGTCATGTCGAAAGAAAAGCCCGCCGACGGAGCGGCGGGTGTACCGTATACCTGTCGCTCCGCCGACAGGAACTCAGCAACTATTTCTTCTTCCCGCCTTTTCCGCCCTTGCCGCCTTTGGGCGGTTCGTCCGGAACGACGTTGTTGAGGTTCGTGAAATCGGTTCGCGACTTGCCGTCCGGAGACGATTCCACTCGATGGCGGAAGATCACTGTATTGTCGAGCTTGATATCGTCCGACCAGATGAATTTCGCACCTTTGAAGTCGTTGTCAAAGTACGGTTGTTTCGGACCGACTTCGTCTTCTGAGTATTCTTTAGCGTTGTTCCATTTGCTGTCGTCGAAATCAATTGCGAACCAGTTTTCCGGAATCGGCTCGTTCTGCACGCGAGGATTCTTCGTGTCGCCGTCGATTGGTCCCCACGAAAACTTCTTAGCTTTCCAGGATGTATTGGTGACAGTGCCGTCGCCGAATTTCAGGATAAAGCCAGCATCGCCGATATTGGTGTTGGCGTACTCCATGCCTGTGTTTGGATCGGCGTTGTCCTTTGCCATGACAGCAATCGTCATCGGATAAGACGGAAGAATATCGACGGAGACCACGTTGTGCGGGATGAACCTGATCGAATCTACAGCCACCAATTCGCCGTTGATGTACAGCACAAACCAATTGTCCGCATAAATGTTGGCCCTGACGGTGTCGGACATAGACGGCTTGCGGATTTTCGCCGGGCCTTTGCCGCTTCCCTCCTGAGCTGGCGCACAGGCTGCGATGGTGAATGTTGAAATCGCGACCAACGCGGCAAGTTGAAGGCTTTGCAAACCTGACTTTGTTCCGGGGCGAGTCATGTGAATTTGTTTCCTGCGGTAAGCTTTTGAGTCATATCATGATGAACTTGTTATTTCTGCTTCTTCATCTTCTTCATCTCATTCTTCCCGCCTTTTCCGCCCTTGCCACCTTTGGCTGGTTGAGTTGGCGCGTTTGGGTCGTAGTCAGGATTGACTGTTGGAAACTGAGCATCGACTGCCGCAAGATATGCTTGCAGTCGATCGCTGAGTTGCCTGGTTTCCGCTGGCATCCGTTTTGAAAGATCACGTTGTTCGCCGATGTCGTCGGTAAGATCGTAAAGGGCAAGGCGATTATCTTCGTAGAAGTGAATCAGTTTCAGATGGCCCAGCAGAATTGCGGAATGCGGACCATCGTCGCTTTGGTAATGAGGAAAGTGAAAGACGAGTTCCTCGCGAGGCCGTCTGACTTCGCCCTGGCCATCATTCTTCATCAGCCCCGCGATGCTGCCGCCTTCGATGCCTTTGGGAAGCCTTGAAGTCGCGATGCCGGCCCATTCGCAAAAAGTCGGAAACAGGTCGTATCCGACGACCCGCGCATGACACCATGAATTCGGCTTGATACCCGGACCGCGAACGATCATGGGCACGCGAATGCCGCCTTCCCAAACGGAACCCTTGCCGCCGTTCAGTCCCGATTTTCTGCCGCCGCCGGCACCGTTGTCCGACATGTAGATCACGTACGTGTTGTCAGCCAATCCCAGTCGACCGATGGCATCCATGACCCGCCCGACGCCGGTATCGAGATCTTCGGTAATGGCGGCTGTTGCGGCTTGCTTTGTATTTTCCCCACGAACGAGGTGTGTGTATTTTGCCTTGGTAGCATTCAGTGCGTTGTCACCAGCGTGCAGCGCGTTCCAGGACAGTTGAATGAAGAACGGCTTACCTGCTTTCTTGTTCTTCTCCATGAATGCAGCCGTTCGTTCTGCCATGCCAAAGATGTCCACGGGGTTGGGATCGCCGTACTGATAGGCGTGTTCATTGCCCGTGTCGCCATCGCTTTCGTCGTAGCCGTGTTTCTCCGGTCCACCACCGCCGATATGCCATTTACCATAATGAGCCGTCGCGTATCCTGCGGTACGAAGAAGCTCGGCGATCGTGATTTCACTGTCGGAAATATTCTTAACGAGTCGCGGCTCCAGCAGTTTGTGTCCAGACTCCGCCGGCGCGGCTTTCGTCCAGTGCAATTGCGCGGGACTCTTGCCAGTTTGCAGACTAATGCGAGTCGGCGAGCACACCGATGCCGGAGCATAGGCTGCGGAAAACCGCATTCCCTGCGCGGCCAGTTTTTCAAGATTCGGCGTGTGGAAGATTTCGCTCTTCGATGCAGCAACACCCGGGTGCATGGCTACCGAAAGCCCGCCCCAGCCCTGATCGTCGGAGAGCATGAAGACGATGTTGGGTTTGTCAGTTGCGAAGGCGATCGCCGGGGCGAGCAACATTAGCAAGAGGGGCACTGATTTCATGTTGATGCCTCATAGTCTTGTAGGGGTGGGACTGGGATTTATTCCAGCTGGACAAAGCGATGATCTGCTGGCCCCGAATAATCATTGGCTCTTGCGAGTCTGGAGACAAACCCGTCGGCGGAGCGACGGGTGTAC